>JAQXXM010000104.1 GCA_029226065.1 Clostridiales bacterium | reverse complement strand
TTGCCATTTCCTTGAATATACATTCGCTTATTATTATACTTAGCACGGAATCGCCTAAAAACTCTAAACGTTCATTACTGCGTGTATGATTTTCGTTGGCATAGGAGCTGTGCGTAAGAGCAGTTTTCAGTAGTTTTTTATTTTTAAACCGATAACCTATTTTTTCTTCTGCCGAAGTCATTATAATTCCCCTTTCTTTAACCCAATCAGGGGCTGATGCCTTTAGCACATACAGCCCCTTTATTTTAGTCGGTATATTTTTTAAACACAATAGTTGCATTATGTCCGCCAAATCCAAGTGAATTTGACATTGCATATACAACCTCCTGATTACGTCCTTCGTTCGGAACTATATCAAGGTCACATTCAGGATCGGGTGTTTCGTAGTTTATTGTAGCCGGAATATATCCATCCTGAATAGCATACGCACATATAACCGCTTCTGCCGCACCTGCCGCACCAAGCATGTGACCTGTCATTGACTTTGTAGAACTTACTGCAACGTTGTATGCCGCATCACCAAATACCTTCTTGATTGCTTGCGTTTCAAACAAATCATTGTATTTTGTTGATGTACCGTGAGCGTTGATATATGTTATATCCTTAGGCTCAATACCTGCATCCTTAATAGCATTCTCCATTGCCTTTGCACCGCCTTCACCGCCAGGAATAGGACTTGTAATGTGATATGCGTCATCTGTCGCGCCATAGCCGACCATCTCACATATTATATTTGCACCTCTCGCCTTTGCGTGTTCAAGCTCCTCAAGCACTAAGAATGCCGCACCCTCACTTAGCACAAAACCGTCACGGTTTAAATCAAAGGGCTTTGATGCATGCTTCGGGTCATCGTTATTCGTAGACATCGCTTTCATATTGCAAAATCCTGCAAATGCCAATGGTGATACAGTTGCTTCGCATCCGCCTGCAATGACAACATCGTTGTCACCATACTGGATATGTCTGAACGCTGTACCTATTGCATTTGTACTTGATGCACACGCAGTCATTATATTCTCATTTACACCACGGGCATTAAACCTTATAGCAATCTGACATGGTGCTATATTGCCTATCATCATAGGTATAAAGAACGGACTAACTCTGCCAGGACCTTTTTCTGACATAACCTTGCACTGTTCCTCAAATGTTAGTATACCGCCTATGCCTGAGCCTGTTATACAGCCAACTCGCCATGGATCTTCCTTTTCCATATCAAGTCCTGAATTTTTCACAGCTTCGTCTGCCGCCGCTATAGCATATTGAGTGAACTTGTCCATTTTACGTGCGTCTTTTTTATCAACATACTGAAGTATATCAAAATCTTTAATTTCGCCCGCTATTTGTGTTTTTAATTCACTTGCATCAAATGAAGCAACAGTGTCAATACCGTTTACTCCTGCCTTAATGTTACTCCAAAAGGTTTTTGCATCATTACCTATAGGTGTCAATGCACCGACACCTGTAACTACAACTCTTTTCATCGTAATCCTCCATCCCGCCACAGCGGATTTTAATATATTAATAAATCATTTCTGATTATGAAATCGAATTTAACGTAAGAGGAATAGATTACTATTCCTCTTACGTACAAGTCAATGCTTACGCATTCTCCTTGATATAATTTACAGCATCTCCTACTGTACGAATCTTTTCAGCTTCCTCATCTGGTATTTCAATGTCAAACTCTGTTTCAAGTCCCATGATAAGCTCAACTATGTCCAATGAATCAGCACCAAGGTCGTCAACAAATGATGCCTCCGGTGTTACAGCGCTCTCGTCTGCACCAAGCTGGTCAACGATAACGGCTTTTACTCTCTCAAATTCCTCCATTGATTGTGCACCTCCTTTCAGTGTCGGTTAAATACATTGTTTATATACCAACCCATTGATGGGTAGATACCTTATTTACATTACCAGACCGCCGTCTACACAGATTACCTGTCCTGTTATATATGACGACATATCTGATGCCAAAAATGCAACTGTATCTGCAATATTATTTACAGTTCCGAACTTACCAAGAGGTATCGAGTCAAAATACTGTTTCTTTACATCTTCAGGAAGCTTATCGGTCATTGCTGACTCGATAAAGCCGGGTGCTACAGCATTACAGCGTATACCTCTTGACGAAAATTCTTTCGCCGTAGTCTTTGTAAGACCTATAAGTCCTGCCTTTGAAGCACTGTAGTTTGCCTGACCTGCATTACCCATCACACCAACAACAGATGCAATATTTATTATAGATCCACCTCTTGACTTCATCATAGGACGAGCAACAGTCTTTATGCAGTTAAATGCACCCTTAAGGTTAATATCCATAACAAGATCCCAATCCTCCTCGCTCATACGAAGCATAAGACCGTCTCTTGTTACACCTGCATTATTTACAAATATATCAACAGCACCAAATTCCTTTACTGTTCCGTCAACTAATGCCTTCACATCATCTATGTTTCTGACGTCACCCTTTATGCATATTGAGCCTACGCCCATAGCTTTAATCTCGGCTGATGTATTATCAGCATCCTCTGACTGAGGTATATCGTTTATAACAACATTGGCGCCAAGTGATGCAAGCTTTATTGCTATCGCCTTACCTATTCCTCTGCCTGAGCCTGTTACAATAGCTGTTTTACCCTTTAACATATATTTATCCTCTTTTCTTTTTATTGACTTAGACCTTCGAGTGTTTTTTCAAGTGATGCAATATCCTCAACATTAAACACACGCATTTCTTTGTCTATTTTTTTCATAAATCCGCTTAACGCCTTACCGGGACCGATTTCTATAAATGTGTCGACTCCGTCAGCAATCATACGGCGAATTGAATTCTCCCATAAAACGGAATTTGAAACTTGTTTTATAAGCAAATCCTTAATTTCAGATTTGTCGCCTATATATTCAGCGTTTACGTTCGTTATGATAGGAACATTCATATCATGAACTTCTACCGACTCCAATTCTTTTGCAAGCTTTTCACCTGCGCCCGTCAGGAGCGAGCAGTGGAACGGTGCTGAAACATCAAGCATAACTGCTCTTTTTGCACCCATTTCCTTTGCAAACTCACAGCATTTTTCAACTGCCTCTTTTTGACCTGAAACAACAATCTGTCCCGGACAGTTAAAGTTTGCACCCGAGCAAACACCGAACTCCGACGCTTTTTTTGCAGCCTCACGCACCTCGTCGGCATTTAGCCCCAATATAGCTGCCATAGCACCTATACCTACAGGTACTTCTTCCTGCATATACTTGCCTCTTTTTCGTACAAGTCTTACAGCATCCTTAAAATCAAGAGAGCCTGATGCAACGTGAGCTGTATATTCTCCAAGGCTCAAACCTGCAACTACATCTGGCTTAATACCTTTTTCCTCAAGCACACGCAATGCCGCAACACTCATTGTAACTATTGTAGGCTGTGTATTTTCGGTAATCATCAATGTTTCCTTATCACCGTTAAATATCATATCCTTTATATCAAAGCCAAGTGCTTCGCTTGCTTCGTTAAAAGCATCATCGGCACACTTGTAGTTTTGTGCAAGCTCCTGTCCCATACCGGGTACCTGAGAGCCTTGACCTGCAAACAAAAATGCTATTTTACCCATTTTTTGAAAACTCCTTATTTTATATTGTCTTTAATTCTTGCAAGGACATTGTCGACATCCTCAAAATAATTCTTAATAATATCTGCACAAGGCATTATTTCCTTAACCATTGCCGCACTCTGACCTGCCATAAGCGAGCCCATCTGTACATCGCCCTCTTCAAATGCACGTCTTAATCCGCCTACACCAAGCTGTTCTATTTCTTCAGCAGACGCATTCTCGCTCTCGAGCCTCTGATATTCCTTAGTAAGCTTATTTTTCAACGCTCTTACAGGCGCACCTGTGCTTCTGCCTGTTACAACAGCATCACGGTCTTTAGCCTTAAGTACAGCCTGCTTATAATTGTCATGTGCTATACATTCATCAGAGCATATAAATCTTGTACCTACCTGAATACCGTCAGCGCCTAACGCAAACGCCGCAACAGCTCCGCGAACATCTGCTATACCGCCTGCACATACAACAGGAATATCTACAGCATCTACAATCTGCGGTGTAAGACACATAGTTGTAATCTCGCCTATATGTCCGCCTGCCTCTGTTCCTTCAGCTATGACTGCATCTGCACCTTGCTTTGCAACCTTCTGTGCCATTGCAACGCTTGCAATAACAGGAAGAATTTTAATACCTGCCTCTTTTAAGGCTTCCATATACTTGCCAGGGTTACCTGCACCTGTTGCAACAACAGCAGGTTTTTCCTCGATTACTACTTGCATAACCTCTTCGGCAAACGGTGACATAAGCATTACATTTACACCAAAGGGTTTATCTGTAAGCTCACGGCATTTTCTTATCTGTGCTCTTACAACATCTGCAGGAGCACCGCCTGCCGCAATTAATCCTAAGCCTCCGCCGTTTGACACAGCTGCAGCAAGCTCGGCTGTAGCAACCCACGCCATACCGCCTTGAATTATGGGGTATTCAATTCCAAGCAGTTCACAAAGTCTGTTTTTCATTTTCACATCTCCTATCAAATAATAAAATCAATATTCAAACACAGCCGCCGCCCATGTAAGGCCTCCGCCAAAGCCGACTACAACAACCTTGTCGCCACGCTTGACCATTCCTGCTTCTATAGCTTCTTTTAAAGCTATAGGTACACATGATGAGGATGTGTTACCATACTTTTCAAGTGTAAGCATTGCCTTATCCTTGCCCACACCCATTCTTGCCAACGCACTGTCTACTATTCTGTAGTTTGCCTGATGCGGTACTATAAGCTTGATATCATCGTATGTGAGACCTGCTTTTTCAAGGACTCTGCCTGTTGCATCTGCCATTGTCTTTACTGCAAACTTCATTACTTGCTGACCTGCCATCCATATAGTCTCTTTTCTGCCTGAAACACGCTTTTCCAGTTCCTCGGCATCATCACGTACAGCAAGGCTTGTTATGTTCATTGCACCCGAACCATCAGCACCAAGCTCATACGCAAGCATTTTGCCGCCGTTATCGTCAGCTGAAAGAACTACTGCTCCTGCGGCATCGCCAAACAGTACGCACGTTGCACGGTCTTTATAATCTGTTACCTTAGAAAGTGCATCTGCACATACGAGCAATACGTTTTTATATGTGCCGTTCTTTATAAACTGCTCTGCCATTATCATACCTGTAATGAAGCTTGAGCAAGCTGCGTTAAAATCAAACGCTGCCGCATTTACAGCACCTATTTTATCCTGTACAATACATGCACAGCACGGTGTAAAGTAATCGGGAGATACTGTAGCAAGCAACACAAGGTCTAAATCCTCTGGTGCTATACCTGCATCTTCTATAGCTGATTTTGCCGCATTTACGGCAAGGTCTGTCGTATACTCATCATCTGCCGCTATATGACGCTCTTTGATACCCGTACGTCTTGTTATCCACTCATCATTTGTATCTACGATGCTCTCAAAGTATGCGTTATCGTATATCTTTTCGGGTATATATCTACCCAATCCCTTTATAATCATATTAGGCATTTTCAGTTTCCTCCGTATTAATCTTTTTTAAATTTTCTTCTATTTCTTTATTTACATCAGTATCAATAAAAATCTTTGCTTGCTTAATTGCCGCAAAAGCAGCCTTTGTGTCTGATGAGCCGTGACCTTTAAGAACAAGCTTTTTACAGCCTAAAAGAGGTGCACCGCCGTACTCACGGTAATCCATTGATTTTTTAAATTCTTTCAGACCGCCCATCACGAACACAGCGCCTATCTTCGTTATAATACTCTTTTTAAATATATCCTTAATTCTGTTGCTTATAACGTGTCCCATACCCTCAACAGTTTTAAGGACTACGTTTCCGATAAATCCGTCACAAACCATTACGTCAGCATTACCCTCCATAATGTCTCTGCCTTCGATATTGCCTATAAAATTGAAAGGAGCATCTTTCATTATGCCGTATGACTTTTTAGTCAAGTCATCGCCTTTGCCCTCTTCTTCACCGTTTGAAATCAATCCAACCTTAGGATTATTAATGTTATGGAGCTTCTTCATATAGGCATCGCCCATAATTCCAAACTGAACGAGGTTTGCAGGTCGGCAGTTTGTGTTAGCACCTGCATCTACAAGCAGTTTCGGACCTTGCGCTGTCGGCAGTGTTGTTGCAAGTGCCGGACGAAGTATGCCCTTTATTCTGCCTACTATCAAAAGCCCTGCTGTAAGGAGAGCACCTGTACTACCCATTGAAAGCATCGCATCTCCCTCGCCGTTTTTAAGCATATTCGCCGCAACCACCACTGATGCGGTTTTCTTCTGACGAACTGCCTTTGCAGGCTCTTCATGATTTGATATTACATCAGGAGCGTGAGCTATGCTGATTTTATCTTCAGGATAGCTGTATTTTTCAAGTTCTTTATTAATAATATCGGTATCTCCTACCAAAACCATATTTACACCCAACTCGTTTGCGGCTTTAACCGCCGCTTCTATCGGAACTTGAGGTGCATTGTCTCCACCCATAACATCAATCAAAATTTTCATGATATACAATACCTTTCATAAAATCGCTTTTATACATCCTTAACTATTTCAAGATTAAACTTTCCCCGGAAAACTATAGCCATATCTACCGTTATTGCGACGTGTACAATATATGTATTATCCTTTTCACGTTTAACCGTAGATTTAGCAACGAGCTTATCTCCGAGATGCACCTGTTCACAATACTTAACATTTGCGACCTTTACAAGTGCTGCGTGTGCATTGATTACATTCAAAGCCAGATTTTCAGCAAGTGCATAAATGCACTGACTCTTAACTATGTTTGTATTTTTAAACAGCATCGAACTATCCGTCTCAAGTACGGACAAGCCCGTCTCATACACCTTTAAATCCAGCAGTTCCTCTTTGTTTTCAACAGTGTAAAACTCATTTTCCGCCGCTGTCTTTACTCTTTCTCTATACTCTGCTATACCGAGTTCTGCACGGTCATTTCTGATTGTTGAAATACTGACATTGCATTGCTTTGAAAGCTCGTCATCTTTTAAAAACGGATTTTCGCTTATAATCGACGTAATATAAGCGTGACGCTGTTTTTTTGTCATATTCATAAGCGTATCCTCCTTGAATTGTTATCACGTATTAGTACCTACTACCAATACATTACTTCTTTATTATAAACCATATATATCGTAATTGCAATACCTTTTGAAAATATTGTTAGAAATTACAAATCATTTTTATTTTTTTGTACATTTTAACCACAACATATACAATAAATCCGCATAATAAGCACTATATATCGTATGATGTCGAAAAAAGGGGCTGATGCCTTTAGCGCAGACTTTTCAAAGGCTTAAAATGGCATCAAGTCAATACCTGTTAAATTTTATATAACAAATTAACGTTGAAATCCGCATTTTTTTTGCGGATTAATTGTATTTAATGCCTTTGAACTATCCGCAAAACTTACCCTCGGAGTACCAACGTACGCCGTCGGGCAAGGCGAAATGCGAATAAATCCGCATTTCACTTCGTTTTGCGAATTCTGCATCTAAATTCATTCAGCCCCACAAAGGGGTGCTGCTAACGCAACACCCCCCTGATATGTTTCTTTATTCAGCAGTCTCTTCGTCTTCAACCTCTATAGGCTGTGCAACCTCTACTTCGGGATCTGTTGAATAAACAAGTGCTGTTTCAGCCTCGTCCTCGACAACTTCCTCCTCTGCAGCTTCTTCAACCTCTTCCTTCTCAATTAAAGCTCTGATTGAAAGACTGATCTTCTTCTCATCCCAGTCAACATCGGTAACCTTTACCTCTACCTCCTGACCTATTGAAAGAACATCCTCAGGCTTGCCTATACGCTTGTCCGCAATCTGAGAAATATGGATAAGACCATCTACTGACGGAATTATTTCTGCAAATGCACCAAACGGCATCATTCTTACAATTTTAACGGTGATGACATCACCTACGTTAATCTTGCTCTTTGCAATTGTCCATGGATTGTCCTCAAGCTTCTTGAAGCCCAAAGAAATCTTCTTTGTTTCGGGATTGATTTCCTTAATGTACACATCCATCACGTCGCCGACAGCGCACACCTCTGACGGATGCTTAATCTTGTTCCATGAAAGCTCGCTTATATGAACAAGACCGTCTACTCCTCCTATATCAACGAATGCACCGAATGATGTAAGAGATTTAACTGTACCGCTGTAATGCTTTCCAACTTCAGCATCTGCCCAGAACTCTGCTTCCTTAGCCTTGCGCTCAGCTTCAAGAATAACACGTGCTGAACCTACTACTCTCTTTCTTCTCTCATCAAGTTCAATGAGCTTGAACTTCATGGTTGTACCTACAAGACTTTGAAGGTCTGACACATACTTTTCAGAAGCCTGTCTTGCCGGAATAAATACCTGAGCATCGTCTGCCAAAGCAATAAGACCACCCTTGACAGCCTTTATGACTTTGCCTTCCATAATTCGCTCTTCTTCGTAAGCCGCTTTGATTTTGTTCCAGCTCTCCATAGCTACCAATTTCTTTCTTGATAGAACTACCTTTCCTTCAGCATCGTTTACGCCTATAACATAAACTCTGATCGTGTCGCCTTCCTTTACAACATCAGACGGCTCAAGTGATGGGTCATCAGTTATCTGGTCGACAGCAAGCTGTCCATTGTACTTGAATCCGCCAAGGTCAACAATAACCTCGTTTTTACGAACTTCAACTACCTGTCCGTCAATAATGTCCCCATTGCTGAGAGTCTTCTGGTCATACTGTTCAAACAACTCTGCGAAGCTCTCCTCGTTTTTTAGATTTTCACTCATAGCATTTACTACCTCCCGGATAATACGTGCAGGAGTTGATGCACCTGCCGTAATTCCTATTTTATAATATTGTTTTTGCGGAAGTTCATCCGCTGTTTCAACATGATAGGTATCAGAACACAGCTTGCTTGATATTTCAAAGAGTTTTTTTGTGTTGGAACTCTGTCGTCCTCCGACTATAATCATACAGTCAGAATTTGCTGCAAGCTTCGCCGCTTCCTCCTGCCTATTTCTTGTTGCACTACATATTGTATCAAATTCAATGGTACTTTTGCAAGCTTTTTTTAAAATTTGTACTTTTTGCACAAAATATTCTTTTTTGATTGTTGTTTGTGCTACAACACAAATGGGTTTTTTGTCAAAATTTGTACAAATTTCCGATAATTCACTGTCGATGACGCACGCTTCGTAATTACACCAGCCGTTTATTCCGATGACTTCGGGATGATTTTTATCACCGATTATTACAATCTGGTAACCGTCATTATAATATTTTTCAACAATTCTGTGTATCTTTGAAACAAACGGACACGTCAAATCTATATACGGCCTGTCACCTATTTTCTCATAAACATCCTTACCAACACCATGGGCTCTTATGACTATTGTGCAGTCATTCGGTATATCCTCAACAAAATCGTATGAATATACGCCCTTTGATGCCAAATCGTCCATTACCTGTCTGTTGTGAATAACATCGCCAAGCGTTGCTATCTTCTTACCCTCATTAAGAGCTTCATATACAGAATTAACCGCGCGTTTTACACCAAAGCAAAATCCCGCTGTTTTTGCTACCTTAATCGGCACTATACCACCTCTCCTTAACTAAGACTATAAATTTTATCAAGCACGCCATCTGCAAGAAGCTGTATTTCCTCACCTGAAAGCTTCTTGTCTTTATACTCGTCAAAGTACATCGGTTCACCGTATGTAACCGTAACCTTATGCATCCACTTATATTCACCGCCGATATATACTGGAACTACAGGCACGCACATTTTCTGTGCTATCATTGCAACTCCTGATTTTGCACGTCGTTTTTCACCTTTTTTAACTCGACCGCCCTCAGGGAAAATAAGCATTGCACCGTCATTTTTTAAAATTTTAAATGACGCTTTTAACGCTCCTACATCACCGGAATTACGATGTACAGGGAATGCTCCGAGTTTCTTTATCAGACCGCCGAACAGCTTATTATCAAAAAGCTCGGCTTTTGCCATAAAATTCAGTTTTCTTGGCGATGTAATTCCTATCATAACAGGGTCAAGATCACTTTTATGGTTGATAGCAAGAATTACTCCGCCCTCCTTTGGCACATTTTCAAGTCCGATTTTTTTAATTCTGAAGCAGAAAAACATAACAATTCTTACTACTGCAACTGCAAATGAATAAAACATCAGCTTCTATCCTCCGTATCTTTTATCAATTGTTTTATTAAATCAACACTCTTGTCAAAATCAATGTCGGTAGTATCTACCAACACAGCATCATCTGCCTGTCTTAAAGGTGATACATCACGTGTCATATCATTATGGTCACGCTTTATAACGTCTTCTTTTAATTCATCGTAATTACATTCGATGCCCTTTTCGATATATTCTTTATACCTGCGTCTTGCCCTTTCATCGACGGATGCAGTAAGATATATTTTAAGCTCGGCATCAGGCAAAACAGTCGTACCTATATCTCTTCCGTCCATAACAACACCGCCCTTTTTCGCCATCTCACGCTGCATATCTACAAGGAATTTGCGTACTTCGGGAATTACAGCTACAGCAGACGCACCCATAGATGCATCATTTTCTCTTATACGTTCTGTAACGTCCTCACCGTTAAGTATCATTTTCTGTACATTATCTCCGTAACTTATGTCGATTTTTATTTTGTCAAGGGAGTCCACAATCGTCTTTGTGTCGTTAATATCAATGCCGTTTTTTATTGCCCATACGGCTACTGCTCTGTACATAGCACCTGTGTCTATATACACATACCCCATATCCTTTGCAACACGCTTTGCCACAGAGCTTTTCCCTGCCCCTGCAGGTCCGTCAATAGCAACAGATATTTTTCTCTTTTCGGCAATATCGGGGCGAAGCACCTTAGCACCACGTAAATAAATATGTTTTAATTGAGCATTCGTAAGCTCGCTGTTAATATGCACCATAGCACGTATACACATTTTAAGTGCGTTATCTATATCAGGTGCCGCCATATCAAGGAGCGGTATATCCGTAATCCCCATTTTACGTACAGCCGCCGCCGGGAATGCCGCCGTTATATCAGGTGTCACCGTAAAAATAATATCTGTCGTATCCTCCTGTTTTATGCTGTTCTTTTCAATTATCTGCTCCACAAGCTCAATTGTTGCGTTAAATATTTCATCACGTGTATTCTGAGATATTGTTGTTGCACCTCTTATGGCACGTATACTCATAATTATTCATTGCCTTTCTGTCCACATATTCTACGCTTACTCTTACCGTGGACGGATAAGGCGCATTTATATTCATTTCACATCCCTGCATTTAAGCCTGCAAGATAGCCTGTTGACCAGGCGGCCTGCAGATTAAATCCACCTGTGTAGCCGTCAACATCTATTATTTCACCTGCGAAATATAAACCGCTCACAAGCTTTGACTCCATAGTTGATGAATTGATTTCGCTTGTCTTTACTCCACCCGATGTTATTATCGCTTCGTTTATAGGTCTGAAATCTGTAATATTGAGCGTAAGTCCTTTTAATATATCAAGCAATCGTTTACGTTCTTCACGTGTAATCTCACACACCGCCTTATGCGGCTCGATATCTGAAAGCTTTATCACTATTGGGATAAGCTTTTTAGGCATAAGGGCATCAAGTGCATTTATAATATGCTTATTTTTCTGTTGTGAAAAATCACGCAATATACGTGTATCAAGCTGTTGTTCAGACAGTGCAGGCTTTAAATCAATTTTTATTTTAACGCCGTTTTTTAACTCTTTTTTTATATGTGCCGACAGCGACAGAATAAGAGGCCCCGACATTCCGAAATGAGTGAAAAGCATTTCGCCAAAGCCTGAATACAGCTTTTTATTCTTAGAATTATACGCCGTAACCTCCACGTTTTTCAGTGACAGCCCCATAATATCGGCACACCATTTTTCCTTTGCAACAAGTGGCACAAGTGACGGTGTCGGCTCTATAAGAGTATGTCCGGCTTTTTTGGCAAGTTTGTATCCCGAGCCGTCAGAGCCTGTCTGAGGGTATGATGTGCCACCACAGCACACTATCACTCTATCACCGTTATACTGTCTTAAAATACCCTTTACGCCCCAAATTTTGCCATCTTTTATTATTATGTCTTTTGCTTCATCTTTTACAAGCTCTACATTAGGCTGTAATGCGTATTTACGCATAGCAGAAACAACATCACGTGCATCATCACTCACAGGAAACACTCTGCCCCCACGCTCGACTTTTGTTTCTACTCCGTATTCGTTTAAAAGCTCCACGATACTGTCATTCGTAAAAGTATACAGTGCCGAATACAGAAATTTACCGTTTACGGGATACATTTCTATCATATCCTCTATCTCACAGGCATTAGTAATATTACATCTGCCCTTACCTGTTATACGCAGTTTACGTCCGAGTGCATCGTTCTTCTCTATCAATATAACCTTATCAGCAGTTTTAGCGGCTGTTCCTGCCGCAATCATTCCTGCAGCACCTCCGCCGCACACTATAACCGTCATTCGTTCACACTCCATCTTTCCGTTCTTGAGATAACGCCCGACATAGACGGTGCAACCCCAGATTTAAGCTTTGCGCTTGTAACAAGACTCTCTTTCAAGAAACAAACAGGAGCTATAGGACAATCTGATGATATTTTCTCAAGCAGTTTTCTATATACAGCATCCTTGTCCTCTTCCTTTGTAAGAGTTCCTATCTGTGACAGCAATATATCCGTTTCGCTATCAGAATAGTTCATATCATTGCCTGTCCCAAGAAGTGATGATAAATCATTATTGGGCAATAACTTTGTTTTGCCTATGAACATATCGTAATTGCCGTACAAAATACGCTCTTTAAATTCTGCACCCGAACACGTGGTTATAGTGTTCCTCATACCCATATCGGTCATCACATCAGAAATTTCGGATGCTATCTTCAATCTCTCTTTATCATCGGAATTAACGAGAATATCAACGCTGAAATACGTCATTCCGGCATTGTCCGCAAAAAAGTATACGCCACGTGAATCCTTTTTCCAGCCCGCATCTTTGAGCTCTTTCTCAGCTCTTCCCTTGTCTTTATCAATACGACCTTTATCATCGGGATATATTGATTGTGTGGGGTTTACGGGGTAATTAACCGCCTCAGCACGTGAAAAATATATATGCGATGCAATATCCCGCCTGTCAATAATTTCAGACACGCTCCTTCTCGCCTCCGAAAATCTGAAAACCTCATCATTGACATTAAATCCCACAAACACAAGCTCATTTGACAAATAATCGTATACCTTTGCATTGCTTCTGGGCATATATTGGTTCATATCAAGCATATCAGAATTTGCCACGTCAATTACACTTGCATTAAACAGAGATATAAATTTATCGTTGTCGGGTACACTTTTTATGTTTACGCTCTCAAGCTTCGGTTTGTCGCCATAATATGCACTATAAGCACTCAGCTTATCGTAATCCATAAAGAACGGTCCTGTTCCGACAGGCTTAAAATCGGTATTCATCGAGTTGTTTTTTATTATCGGAAAAGACAGCAGTGATGCAGGGTCGGGTACAGAACGGTCAAATATCACCGTAACAGTGTCCGCACCATCCTTTCGCACTGACATTACATCCGAAACGAGTTCGGCATAGTCTGTATCGGTATTCATCAACACATTAATCGTATATACCACATCATCAGCAGTGAACAAAGTGCCGTCATGCCATAATACATTTTGCTTTAAGTTTACTCTTATGCTTTTTCCGTCAGGTGCAAGCTGGTATCCCGATGCAAGCACGCCCTCTGTTTTGCCATTCTCATTAATCATAAATAATGGTTCAAACATAAAAGAAAGCATATTTTTCGCCGTTACTGATTTAGATATCAACGGATTATACGTATCAAGTTCTACTACTCCTATGGTGATAGAATTATCCGATTCCGTCTGTGTATCATTATTCGGTTTATTCTCCTTTTTTGCCGTACCGCTGTCTGTAAAAGAGCATGAAGATACAGACAAAGACAACACTGCACACAAGAGGAGGGTAGATATATTTTTTAATAAAGCTCCCATTCTACGAGTCCTTTTTATTTCTAAAGTAATTATACACATTCTCAGCAGATTTTTGATCCATGGACTCAACCTCCACAAGCTCATCAATCTGCGCCTCTTTTATTTTATCAATATTTCCGTATTTAGTCAATAGTGCAAGACGTCTTTTTTCACCAATTCCAGGTATTTTTGTGAGTTCGGAATTAATTTGATTATGAACCTTACGAAAATACGATATAGCTGCGTCATGCACCTCGTCCTGGATACGGGTTATAAGCTTGAATACAGGCGGTGTTGCACTTATGTCCACCTCGCCGTCCTCACCTACAAGAGCACGTGTTCTGTGCTTATTATTTTTCACCATACCGAAAACAGGGGTATTATTGTCAATCATTTCCATAAGCTCGCTTATAGTCGAAAGATGGCCTCTGCCGCCGTCTAACAGTATCAGGTCAGGGTACGGCAAAAACTTTGCATCACGAATGTTCATCTCTCCGTTAGCTATTTTCTCTTCCTCCTCCATACCATGGCGAAAACGTCTGTATATAACCTCACGCATAGAAGCGTAATCATCTGCACCGTCTACAGTCTTTATCTTAAACTGTCTGTACTTGCGTTTTACAGGTCTGCCATACTCAAATACTGTCATTGCGGCAACATTGTCGCTTCCGCTTATGTTTGAAATATCGTACGCTTCAATACGTGATGGGATTTTGTCAAGCTTAAGCATTTCTTTGAGCATTTCAAGTACACCGCTGTTTTCCTTTATCTTAAGCTGATTTAGCTTATAGTTTGACAGTGCCTTTTCCGCATTAATTTTAACCATAGCTACAAGCTTTGCTTTCTCGCCTATTTTAGGTGTTGTTATCACTACCTTGCGATTTTTAATATCTCTTAGCCAAGTCATTAAAAGCTCTTTTTCAAGCGGTTCATATTCGGTTAGAATTTCATTTGGTATAAAGTCACACTCTGCATAAAACTGCTTTATAAAATCGGTTATAACCTCATTTTCGGACGAGCCGCGTACATTATCAATTTTATAATGTTCTCTGCCTATTACCTTGCCCGAACGTATAAAAAACGTCTCGACAAATGCGATGTTGTCCTCTAAAGCAACAGAAATGACATCGGTATCGTTATTATGCGATGCATCTGTTATTTTTTGCCTGTCAGCAACTTCACGTATTGAGTTGATACGATCACGCAATATTGCCGCACGTTCATACTGCATATTTTTTGACGCCGTCATCATTTCATCCGTCAAATCACGAACGAGATCTGAATATTTACCCTCTAAAAAACGGCAAATCTCAAAAAACACCTTTCTGTATTCATCTTTGGATATGTTCCCCGTACATGGTGCAATACAATTATTTATATGATAATTAAGGCACGGTCTGCCTTTTTTTATATCCTGAGGAAATCTGCGTTTGCAGGTAGGCGGTTTAAAAAGAGTCTGTATAATGTCAAGAGTATTTTTAATAGTTCCTTTCCCCATATACGGACCAAAATATTTTGCACCGTCATCGGCGGGTTTTCTCGTCATCATAACTCTTGGATACGGCTCATTTATCGACACTTTGATATATGGGTATTGTTTATCGTCCTTAAGAAGTATATTGTACTTAGGCTTGTACTTTTTTATAAGATTACATTCAAGTGCAAGAGCTTCACGTTCTGAATCTGTTATAATGTACTCAAATGACGCTACCTGAGAAACCATTACCAGCACTTTAGGAGTATGATTTGAATTTTTTCTGAAATACTGGGTTACACGGTTTTTAAGTATTTTTGCCTTGCCGACATATATGACATCATTTTCTTTATTGCGCATTAAATAGACACCCGGTTTTAATGGGAGTCTATTTATCTCTTCTTCAAAATCAAACACGTCGACACCTCCTGCAAAAAAGTGTAATGACACTCTGTTTGTTATATTTAAACGCAAACAAATAATAACTCTGCGGAACTTCCACAGAGTTATTATTTAAGTCTAAATCCTCAAATTATTCAGTAAAATCTGACTCGATTACGTTTACAAGAGTCTTTACTGCCTCGCTATCGTCAGCTCCATCAGCTATTATAGTAATAGTATTACCTTTCACTATACCAAGTGACAAAACGCCCAAAAGGCTCTTTGCATTTACTCGTCTATCATCTTTTTCAACCCAGATGCTTGACTTAAATGAGTTAGCTCGCTGTATAAAAAACGTTGCGGGTCTTGCATGAAGACCAACAGTATTGGTGACCGTTACTTCACATGAAATCATTGCTATGCCCCCTATAAATTAATTATTGCTTTACTATAGAATACTCTAATTTTTGTCAAAGGTCAATGATTTTTTGTTAAAATACAGTATTTTCGTCTGAATTTACAAAATGATTTTCTAAAATTTCGGTATTTTCATTGTTTTTACCAAGGTTGTCTTCAGATGTTTCTGACATAGCACTCCTAATCATTCCTTCTATCATAGAACAAAATTCGGGGTTTTCCTTCAAATATTTTCTTGCATTATCTCTGCCCTGTCCGATTTTCATTCCATCATAACTGAACCATGCTCCGCTTTTCTTTATAATATCAAGCTCAACCGCTACATCAAGAATATTTCCTTCTTTAGATATACCCTCTCCGTAGATTATATCAAACTCCGCTTCTTTAAACGGCGGTGCAACCTTATTTTTTACCACCTTAACACGTGTGTGATTACCTATAACCTCTGTTCCGTTTTTAAGCTGTTCCTGACGACGTACATCAAGACGTACTGATGAGAAGAACTTAAGCGCACGACCGCCCGGTGTTGTTTCAGGATTACCGTACATAACGCCTACCTTTTCACGCAGCTGATTGATAAATATAACAACAGTACCTGATTTTGAAATTATAGCCGTAAGCTTTCTTAATGCCTGTGACATAAGACGTGCTAAAAGACCTACGTGTGAATC
>JAQXXM010000103.1 GCA_029226065.1 Clostridiales bacterium | reverse complement strand
TATCCGCTGTAAAGCATAACATTCATGGGCATATAGAAAACGGTGTACAGTATAATAACACCTGCCATATTGTCAAGTCCGAGATTTGCGGTCTGTTTTACAAGCGGCATCATAAGAATTGCAAACGGAACAAACATACCGCTTACTATGTAGAAATATATCATCTTGAAGCCTTTTTTTCGGCTCATATTTCTGCCGATTGAATATCCTGCCATAGAATGGATAACAATAGAAAAAACAATTGTAATTCCGGTAATAATAATGCTGTTTTTAAGGGAGTTCCAGAAGTTTGTAACTCTCATTGCCTCGGCAAAATTGCCAAAACTAAAGCTTTTAGGGAAGCTCAAAGCACCGAAAATATCATTTGTCATCTCCGATGGCGACTTGAAGGCAATTATAATGGTCATATACAGGGGGAACAAAATAGTAACACAGCCTAAAATCAGCAATATAGTCAGTCTAATATTAGATTTCCCAACCTTGCCTTTCTTATTTGCATCGGCTTCACTTGGCCTGGAAACAAGTTTTTTTGTTGATGAACTCATAACTGCACCTCCTTTTTATTGGTGATAACCATCTGGATAATAGATATAGTAACAATAACAACGAAGAATATGACTGCGTTTGCACTTTGGAAGCCGAACTGTCCGCCATCCATACCGTTTTTGTATATAAGGTATGAAATAGACTCTGTGCTTTGTGCGGGGCCGCCCTTTGTCAACGCCATAATCTGGTCAAATACCATGAGCATATTCTTTGTGCTTAAAATAAAGTTTGTAGATACGAAAGGAATAAGCATCGGCAGTGTAAGATCCTTAAAGGTCTGCCAGCGGCTTGCACCGTCAATCATTCCCGCCTCGTAAATTTCCGCAGGTATAGTCTGCAAACCGGAGATATAAATGATTGTATTCATTGCAACAGCCTGCCATACGCCTACGATAAGTACGCCTATCCATGCATATTTTTCGCTGGCAAGTATGCTGTTTTCAAGAAATCCGATATGTACGGCCGAACCCACCGCCGGAATTATATAAGTAAAGATAAAGCTGAAAATATAGCCAATGATTAGTCCGCCAAGAATGTTTGGCAGGAAATATACTCCTCTTAACATACTTTTGAATTTTATCTTGCTGTTAAGTCCGAGAGCAAGTATCAGACTCAGCAGATTTACAAGTATGGTGCCTGCCAGGGCATACTTGAATGTGAAAAGATATGAATTTCCTACTCTTGCGTCGGAAAATAGGTCGATATAGTTTCTCAGTCCCACATATTCATAGCTGCCGTAGCCTCTGTAATTTGTGAAGCTGTATATTGCACCTGTAATAAGCGGGATGGTATTGAATGCAACAAACAAGATAAGTGCGGGAAGCACCATAAGGATATATGTTTTCTGCCTGTCGGTCATTTTATTAAGCTTTTTCATTTCTGTCCCTCCTCATATTTTTTCACCTTTGCAATAAGATCTCTGTTGTATCTTACCCATTCATTGTCAAACCGGTCAAGAAAAGCTTCCGCCGCATTGCTGCTGTTATCCATAAGGTAAGTCTGGATAAGTGCGTCAACGCCCATTTCGCTGGGGTAATGATGATCATGGTAGTCGGACATTCTGTTATCTCTTATATACTGCTCCATTCCGCTTAAAAATACGGGCAGTTCAAAATCGCCCTCCTTGCAGGGAATACCGCCCTGTTCGTCAAGGTAAATCTGTACGGTTTCGTCCTCAAACAAAAATCTCAGAACCTCATAAGACGCTTCCGTATTTTTTGATTCCTTCATTACCGAAAACTGCAGGTCAATTCCTGAATTGAGCACATTGTCTGCCTCGTTTTCATTTGCAGGGAACGTAAAGGAGTCGATGTTCATATCGGGATTTACCGACAATATCTGCGGTACGGCATAGCTGCCGATGGGAAACATTGCGGATTCGCCCTTTGCAAAGGCGGTGCAGGCATCGTTGTAGCTGTATGCGTAAGGATTAGGCTCTGCATAATTTAAAAGTGCTTTTGTCTTGTCTGCAACCTCTCTGTACTCTGCTTTAAAGGTCGTCTGACCTGAGTTGACCCTGCTGCATACGTCTGATGGAGCAAGGCCCACTGCAAGGG
>JAQXXM010000102.1 GCA_029226065.1 Clostridiales bacterium | reverse complement strand
TTCCGTATTCGCCAAGCTTAACCAGGGTTTTTGTTCCACTTGTGATTACCGTAAGATGATTTTTGACGGCAAGAAACGGCACAAGACTGTATGCGCTTGATGAAGCGTCGAGAAATATTACATCATAGTCGTTTATGTATTATACAGCCTGTTTTGCTATTTTAATTTTGGCATCACTTTGTTCTAATTCGCGTATGACAAAAGGAATTTTAAGCGTTGATATGCTGTTTTCCTCAATTATGGCACCGCCATGTATTCTTTTTACAAGCTGCTGATTTTCAAGCCTGGCAAGATCACGTCTGATTGACGATTCACTTGTAAAAAGCAGGCTTGAAAGCTCATTTACCGTTATTTTCTTTTTTGCAAGAAGCAGCTTTAATATTTCTTTCTCACGATCTTTGCTCATATGTCCTTTAATCATCCTTTCATATAATCAAAAATATGCTTATTCTATCGTTTTTTGCGGTGGATGTTGACTTAATGTGCAATATATTATATACTTTAATTAAAGTTTTGTCAATATAGTTTGAGGGTGATTATTTTGGAAAATATTGAATTGCAGGCACATAAAGGCGTTTCTAGTGAATGCCCGGAAAACACAATGTCGGCTTTTCGCTGTGCAGTAATGCAGGGATATAATGTTATTGAGCTTGATTTGGAGTACACGAAAGACAAAAAGATTGTGATTTTGCACGATAAGCTTATAAACCGTACCGCACGGAATAAGGACGGCACACCGCCGGACGGAGAAATCAATATTAATGAAATAACTTATGAAGATGCGCTCCGATATGATTTCGGAGTTGCCGTTTCAAACAAATACCGTGGAGAAAAAATTCCACTGTTTCAAGAAGTGCTGAAAATGGCGAAAGAAACAAAGATACATCTAAAGATTGACAATAAAATACAGTCGTTCCCAGAAGAAATTCTCTGCCTTTTCTTTTCGCAGATTAAAGAGTATACAGAGTATGTTTCCATAACTTCAAATAATGTCGAGTTTATAAAAATGTGCCTGAGAGAAGCTCCCGGTATCGGAATTGATTATGACGGTGAGGTAACGGAGGAGGTATTAAACACCTTGTCAGTTCTCGTGCCGCGGAAACATCTGACGGTATGGCTGCCGTATCGGTGTGAAAATACTTTATGGGTGAAGCTTCCGTTTGCAGATGAAAAGACTGCGGAGCTTGTCAGAAAATACGCAAAATTCGGTATATGGCTGCTTAGCGATTATAGGAGCTTTTATGACGTGGCAGAGCGTTTTAAGCCGGATATTATCGAAACAGACGGAACAATTAAGCCGATGAAAAATATAAACAGCCGCTATGATATGCACACACATTCAAATAATTCGCACGATTCCGAATGTAAGGTATCGGATATGGCTGATACGGCAAAAGAACGAGGACTTTGCGGATTTGCGGTAACGGATCATTGTGATATTGAGTATTACGAAACACTTGATATAAAGGGTGTGGCAAGAGGTTCGGTTGACGACGCTGTCAAAATGAACAGCGAAACAAATTTAACCGTTTTACGCGGTATTGAAATAGGCGAGGCGACGTGGCACAAAAACGTTGCGAAACAAATTATTAAGGAATTTGATTTTGATGTAGTTATAGGCTCAGTTCACGCAGTAAAATTTGATAAATATGAAATGCCGTATTCGCAGATTGATTTTGCGAAAATGGGCAAAGAAACCGCAGAAAAATATCTTAATCAGTATTTTGACGATATGCTTGAAATGATTGAAGGCTGCGATTTTGACATATTAGCACATTTAACCTGTCCGCTAAGATATATTAACGGTAAGTATGGGATGGGTGTTGATTGCAAAATGTATGAAAATAAAATCAAAAGCATTTTGGAACGAATCATAGAGCGTAAAATTGCACTTGAAATCAACTCCTCATGCGTATATGAGGGCAGCAGATATTGCGAGCTTATGCCGGAACGATGGATAATACAAATGTATAAGGATATGGGCGGTTATCTTGTGACAACTGGTTCGGACGCACATTTAGCCAAAAATTCGGCTAATGATTTCGATGCGCTGTATTCCATTTTGAGGGAACTGGATTTTAAAAATACATATTACTATAAAA
>JAQXXM010000101.1 GCA_029226065.1 Clostridiales bacterium | reverse complement strand
CGTGACACTCAGGCATTTAAGCGTCAGAGTGCAATAAAGTTCTCAGAGCTTGTATATGACGGAAAGTGGTTTACTCCTCTTCGTGAGTCAATGTCAGCAATGTTTGACGAGATGGATAAGACTGTTACAGGCGATGTACGTTTGAAGCTTTACAAGGGCTCATGCACACCGGCAGGCGCTAAGTCTCCGTACTCACTTTACAATGAGGAAATTGCATCATTTGGCGACAGCAAGGAGCTATACAGCCACAAGGATGCAGAAGGATTTATTAATCTGTTCGGTTTACCGTGCAAGGTTAGGGCAATGATGAAAAAGGCCAACAACCTCGACTAAAAATAAGCTGCGCATCTTGCCGCTGTTCCTCCCTTGAAGTATGTATATACGTCAGCGGTCGGAACAGCGGCAATCTGCTTGCTTCTTTTTAGTCTTTGGCATAGTGGCTGACACACCATAGCCTCCCTCGAAGTATGTATATACGTCGTCGGCCGAAACAGCGGCAATCTGCTTGCTTCTCAGCAACTTTATAATCACGGAGGTCAATATGAAACTATCAAACGGAATACTTAATGTAAAAATCGCAGAACATGGTGCAGAGTTACGATCGGTAATCAAAAACGACACCGAATATATGTGGCAGGCCGACCCTAAATACTGGGGAAAGACCTCGCCGATTTTATTTCCTTTCGTAGGTGCTTCACTAAATGATGAATATTCGCTCAACGGCAAAACCTACAAAATGCAACAGCATGGTTTCGCCCGGGAATATGATTTTGAGTTGATTGAGCATAGTGATACAAACGCTGTTTTCCGCTTGACATCAACTGCCGAAACACGTGTGAAATATCCGTATGAATTTAAGCTTCTGATAGGATACAAATTATCAGAAAATACAATTACAGTGTCATGGTCTGTAGTAAACGAAAGTAATTCCGATATGCCTTTCTCAATCGGCGCACATCCGGCATTTAATCTCCGTCCTGGTACGTCTTTTAAATTTAATACAGATAAAGACATAAAATACTTCTCCATTCAAGATGACGGCAGCTGTGATATTGCAAACGAAAAAACTCTCAAGAATGACGGATATGTACCCATATACAACGGTATGTTTGATACAGGTGCATACGTTATTGAGGATAATCAAGCATCGGTTGTATCACTTTGCGACAGTGATAAAAAGGAGTATGTATCGGTACGGTTTACTGCACCGCTGTTCGGATTATGGCATCCGAAAGGAAATAATATTCCGTTTGTGTGTATTGAGCCTTGGTACGGCAGAGCATATAAGCCTGGATTTGACGGTGATTTATTTGACCGTGACTATATCCAGAAGCTCGCTCCACACGATACATTTAATGCGGAATATACAATAGAATACATATAAAAAATGGGGCTGTTGCATTTAGCCCCGCAAGGGGGTGCTGCTAACGCAACGCCCTCATTTTATCTTTTCACAAACAACAAACATTGCCGGATATATAAATATTATAAACACAAAGGCAATCCCTAAAAATACCAACTCTCCCCAGTAGATATGCCATGCCTCTAAGGGCGTTTGTGCAAACAGTGCATATATTAACAGCAACACAGAGCCGATAACACCGCGCTTAATCTTAGTTGATTTTGACACATCAGTACTGAAATTCAATAACTTCCGCTCACATATCCAGCCTATCAGAAAACCGTATACCGAGCCTGCCGCACCATAACAATCGGTTATCATTTCCTCAGGGTTTACAAGTATTTCATGTGATGATGTATAATCAATAGGATACGGTTTAACCGTTGTATACATCAAAAATGCCGTACACACCACCATACCAACGCCAAACACAATCCAATCACGACTGTCTTTTTTGTCTACCCATCTTAATATCACACCATCAGCAAAAATTACCAAAAGAGAAACTAACAAGCTTGCTAAAACATCAGCAGGCGTATGCACGCCAAGATAGTTGCGAGTAAACATTACAAGGAGCGTAATAAACACGCACACACCCACAAGCCATTTTCGTTTCCTCTGCCACACAGCAATGCTCAAAAACTCTGTCGATGCAATCTGCGTATGCCCGCTTGGGAACGAATAGCCTGTAGCGCTGTCTATAGCCTCCGTTACAGGCTTAATCAACGGATTTCTTATCCAGGGGCGGTAGATGCAAAACGTATTTTTTAACGCCTGATTTACCATACTGCCCATACTGATATTCATACATATATAATACGCCGCCCTCTTGTTAAAGCACCAATAAAGCAATGCCAAGCCGACATACACAACAGGACTTGTAATAAAATCGGTCACAGCCATGAGTATAATATTCAGCGTGTCGTTTCTTAATCCCTGCAGCCACATTAAATATTCCATATAAATG
>JAQXXM010000100.1 GCA_029226065.1 Clostridiales bacterium | reverse complement strand
TATGTTATAATCTTAGAAAAGCAAAAAGGAGATGATTAAAACGGACATTCAAAGTATTGATGAATACAATAACAAAATTAAACGTGTACTCATCACAAAAGAAGAGATAGACGAGGCTCTTGACAAAGCCGCAGAGCGTATAAACGCAATGTATGACGGTCACCCTGTGTTGTTAGTCAGTATCTTAAAAGGCGCATTTGTGCTGATGGCTGATGTATGCCGTAGGGTGACAGTACCTTGCGAAATAGGCTTTATGTGTGCTAAGAGCTACTACAGCGGAACGGTTTCCGCAGGGAAAGTGTCTATCACCATGGATCTTGAACAGGATATAAGTAACTATCATGTCGTTATTATTGAGGACATTGTAGATACAGGCAGAACGCTCAAAGACGTGGTAAATCTTCTGAAGGAACGAGGACCGATTTCTTTGACCGTAATAACATTACTGGACAAGCCTTCAAGGAGAGTGGTAGATTTTGCACCCGATGTGGCACTATTCACTATTCCCGATTGTTTTGTAATAGGATACGGTCTTGACTGTGGGGAATATTACAGAAATCTTCCCTACATAGCTGAATATAATGAGGGGGTAAATTAAAATGTTTCAGAAACTCTTTAAGTTAAAAGAAAATAACACAAATGTAAAAACCGAAATAACTGCCGGTATAACCACATTTATGACAATGGCATATATTTTGGCTGTAAACCCGAGTATTCTTGGTGATGCGGGTATGAATTCTACTGCCGTTTTGTTGGCTACTTGTCTTGCTTCATTTGTAGGTACAGTATGTATGGCATTTATGGCAAACCTTCCGTTCGCACTTTCTGCAGGAATGGGACTTAATGCATTTTTTGCTTACACTGTAGTATTAGGTTTTGGCTATTCATGGCAGACAGCATTATTGGCTGTCCTGATTGAGGGTATAATCTTTATTATTCTTTCACTCACAAATGTACGTGAAGCTATTTTCAACTGTATACCGCTTTCGCTGAAAACAGCCGTTTCTGTAGGTATAGGAATATTTATTGCATTTATCGGTTTGCAGAACGCAGGATTAACAGTTGATAATGGATCTACACTTGTTTCTCTTATAAGCTTTACCGATAATTTCTCAACAGCGGGAATATGTGCACTTCTTGCAATGATAGGCACATTCGGTATCGCAATTCTTTATATCAAAAATGTAAAAGGTTCAATTTTGATAGGTATTCTCGGCACTTGGATACTTGGTATGATTTGCCAGGTTTTGGGCATCTATACTCCTAATCCTGCCGAGGGTTACTATTCATTGTTCCCGACATTTGCTATGACTGATTTCACAAAGATAGGCGATACATTCGGTCAGTGTTTCAAAGCAGACCTTAGCGGTGTCGGTATATTCAACTTTATAGTAGTTGTATTCTCATTCCTGTTTGTGGACTTGTTCGATACATTGGGAACTCTTATCGGTGTCAGCTCAAAAGCAGATATGCTTGACGAGAACGGCAGACTTCCCAAAGTAAAGCCTGCACTTTTGGCAGACGCTATCGCAACAACAGCAGGAGCAGTTTTGGGAACATCTACAACTACTACTTATGTTGAGTCATCAGCAGGTGTAGCATCAGGCGGAAGAACAGGTCTTACAGCGCTTACAACAGCTGTTTTATTCCTTGTATCAATGCTCTTTGCTCCCATATTCACAGCAATTCCGTCATTTGCAACAGCTCCGGCATTGATTATTGTAGGTTTCCTTATGTTCGGAAGCATCACAAACATAAAGCTTACAAGCGAAAACTTTGCATCAGCAATTCCTGCATATCTTTGCATTATTGCAATGCCGCTATTCTATAGCATTTCAGAGGGTATCTCCATCGGAGTTATTTCTTATGTAGTTATCAATATGATATGCGGAAAAGCTAAGAAGATCAATCCTATAATGTATGTCCTTGCAGTTTTATTCATATTGAAATATATATTCCTGTAATTTCTAAACTATAATTTCATCTCCTATTGAAAAAGGGATGCGGGCCAATACCTGCATCCCTTGCTTTGTATCTGACAGAAAAACGTTCGTTTTGATTGTTCAAAAAGTGAAGATATTTGCATACGTAAGCTGTGTAGGGCGGATTTTTTACACTTTTGCCGCTCTGCCGGGTGTCATACCTGTTATCTGTTTAAACTGACGTATAAAATGATATTCGTTATTGTAACCTGTAAGCCTTGCAGTCTCTTTAACTGTCAATTGTTTCTTCGCAATGAGTGTTTGTGCGGTCTCGATACGTTTTATTGCAAGGTCCTTTTGAGGTGATATGCCGAATTGTTTTTTATAGAGATAATAAAATCTCGACTCGCTTAAATTAACAATTTTTGCCATATCTCCTACAGTCCATTGACGGCTTATATCCAAATGAATTTCAGCACGGGCACGAGTTAACATTTCCTCCTGACGAAAGTTTCTGTCTGATTCAACGTATGCCTCAGTTCTTGAACGTGCAAGCTTAATCATCATTTTTTCGGCGGCCGCCAACGACAGTTCCTCGAAATAAGGGGCACGTATTGTGTGCTCCAGCTTAATATCGTTTATTATTCTTGATATCTCGTCACTGTTATTAGGATAATAGACTTTTTCGCACTCCAACCCATATTTGTTTATAATTTCGCCACATTCCATATCTGCATGAAACCAGTCATGAACAAGCTCGCAGTCGGGAGATGAAAAATGCTGCATTGTATTCGCTCCGAAAAAAACGCATCCCCCTGGTCTTATATCTACGTCTTCACCCCTTAAACGAGCCGTTACAGGTGTAAGAAAGTGAATGAAAATATACTGCTCTCCTATATTGTCTCTATGCAAAACAAAGCCTTTCTTCTCAGGCCAAAAGGTTTCAACAAGAAAAAATTTCATACAGCTCACCTCTGTATTATTATAATATAAACAGTAGGATATGTCAATAAAATAGTAGAAATATGCATTTACAAAAATATGATGTAATGATATAATTTAACAAATAAATTATATGGAGGTTTTTACTATGATACCAAGAAACGAATACCCAAGACCACAACTTGTCAGAAGTGACTGGCTCAACCTTAACGGCGAATGGGAGTTTGAGATTGACAATGCAAAAAGTGGTGAGGCAAGAGAGTTTTTCAAACGCAACAGCCTTGAAGGCACAATAAATGTTCCGTTCTGCCCCGAAAGTAAGCTGTCGGGAGTGGAGCATAAGGACTTTATGAATTGTGTATGGTACAGAAAAGAATTTGAAATACCAAGCAATTGGAAAGATAAAAAGATATTACTTCACTTTGGTGCTGTGGATTATCATGCTGTTGTTTACCTGAACGGCATAAAAATAGGCGAGCATCGCGGCGGATACACTCCGTTCTCCTTTGATATAACCGATTATCTTAAGGACAGCGGCAACTACATAACATTATGCGCATATGACAATGTAAGAGGTCATAACCAGCCCGCAGGCAAGCAATGTCCTCAGCTTCATTCATTCGGGTGCAGCTACACAAGAACGACAGGTATTTGGCAGACGGTGTGGCTTGAGTGTGTTGGAAACTGCTATATTGATAATGTCAATTTCATATCCGATATTGACGCTCCCGCGGTTAATATAAAATGCCGTCTTGCCGGAGATTTTCTCGGCTGCATGGTTAAGGCTAGGGCTTTATGGGAGGGAAAAGAGGTCGGCAACAATGAATGCCGCGTCTATTCAAGCTTTATCGAAATCACCGTCCCTCTCTCCGAAAAGCATTTATGGGAGGTTGGAGCAGGCAGGCTTTATGATCTGGAGCTGACAATTGAAAAAGACGGAACAACACTT
>JAQXXM010000099.1 GCA_029226065.1 Clostridiales bacterium | reverse complement strand
CTCATTTGCAAGCACTTCAAATAATGAGGCTGTACAAATAGGTAAAATTAATATTACTGCCGGTATTGCAAGTGCCGAAAAAATATTTCCTGCAATAGATGATGACAATAATGCCATTCCGCCAAATAGTGCAAAATACACAACAGATAACCATATCCATTTCATAATGTCCCGACTGCTTACAGCGTTTACGGACATCATTATCAGTGCGGTTATCAATACAGGTGCTAAAAGCAGTATTGCCGACGATACTATATGCGAGAAAAATATGCACTCCCTCTTTAATGGCAATGAATGTGCAGCACACACAGCCGAACGCTTATGAATATATCCAAATATAATTGTCGGTATCATAATCCCGAATATCATCATTGCAAATACGTTTGGATCTGCAATTCTCCAGAAGCCAGGAGTTATAGATGAATAGTCTACATATTTTTTACTCTCAAGAACGGGTATTATAACCCCCAATACAAGCCAACCCAAAAACAGGGCGCCCATATACCAAAATCTTCGTAAATCCGATTTTATTATGCTTTTGTTAACCAACGATTTCAAGTTCATAACCCAAACCTCCCATCTCGTATATAAAGATTTCCTCAAGTGAAAGCGGGACAACATCTAAAATTAACGGAGAATATTTTTTAAGTTCCGTTTCTATTTTGGTATAGTCACCACGCACAATAAGCATATCAACACTTCCTACTTTCTCACATTTGAGAATATCAACACTGTCTCTTAATGCATCGGGCATACCGCCTGCAAACGCTGTCTGCACCTTGTGTATATTGCCCTTAACCTCATCGAGTGCCTTTTCTATTACTACTTTTCCCTTGTTCATTATTCCCACATGATCGCATACATCCTCAAGCTCACGAAGATTATGCGATGATACAAGAACTGTCATTTCACGTTCTGCAACATCTGAAAGCATTAAGTTCCATACGTTTTTACGCATAACAGGGTCAAGTCCGTCAACAGGCTCGTCAAGTATCATTATATCGGGATTTGCTGACAAGCCCAGCCAAAATGCCACCTGCTTTTGCATACCCTTTGATAGTCTGCGTACACTGCGCTTTATATCAATTTTAAATATTTCCGCCATTGCATTAAAGCGTTCATCGCTCCAGTTGGGATATATGCCCTTATAGTATGATGCCATATCCTTTATTGAGTAGCCAGGGAAGAAATACAAGTCATCGCTTATATATATCATCCTGCTTTTAATTTCCTGATTTTCATACACAGGCTCACCGTCAATATAAACTGAACCGCTGTTGGGGCGGTATATGCCCGTCATTATTTTTATAATAGTTGTTTTTCCTGCACCGTTAGGCCCAACGAGCCCATATACAGAGCCTTTTTCAACGTTAATGTTTACACCGTCAAGAGCGGTGAAATCATCAAACTTTTTTACAATATCTTTAATCTGTATCATCACTGACCTCCTTAAAAATTTCGTCTATTTTATCAAACAGTTCTTGTTTTCCAACCCCCAAAAACCTTGCCTTTCTCACCATATCCGAAAAATCAGTTTCAAGTGCTTTCATTTTAACCTTTGATTCCACATTTTCCGATGGTGCTACAAAGCTACCTTTTGCACGGATTGAATAGATATATCCCTCCGACTCCAAATCTCTGTAGGCACGCTGTATGGTATTGGGATTAATTGTTAATTGCTGTGCAAGCTCCCGAACCGATGGTATTTTTTCATCCGTATGGAGAACACCGTTTATTATCAGCAGTTTTATTTTGTCTTTTATCTGCTCATATAGCGGCCTATGATCTGATAAATCAAGCTGTATCATAATTTCACCTCCTTAAACTGTACTAACTGTATTAATTATAATAGCACAGTTGATACAGTTTGTCAATAGTTTTTTTAAAATAAGTATATTTTTTCTTAAAATGTAAATAATTGGAGTAATATGATTTACAAAAAGGAGACATTTTATGAAAGACCTTACCAAAAAAGTTGTAATTCTTGAAAACCTCGCCTCGCCGTATGTGCATCAGGCAATAATTGTTATGCGTGACTATAATCCCAAGCTTGAGGCTAAAGCTGTTCTTGAAGCGGAACGCATAGTAAATTCGTATTTAAGCGATAAGAAATTAAAAAGCGGACAGAGTGGCAAACACCCTGTCCGTAAAGGAAAATCTGTTTTGTTGTATCTTGCCGTATCGGCAATATCTGTACTAATATCCGTACTCGTTATGAAATTGTAAAATGTTCATCCATATACTTCGTGTATTCCTCATACTTTTCAGAAAAATCCTTTGGATATACAATCTCGTACGATAACACTTCACCGTCTTTAATCAAAGCTTTCTTATGGTATATCTTAGTACCCGACGTTATAGTAACGGCATATCCCTCATCAGTCGCAAGTGATGCATCGTTATCTATAACAGCGTTTAAGATACTCTGATAATATTTGTCCATAAGCTCGTTAGGTGTCTGCACGGCGGTTTCTCTGTCAATTTTAATAGACGCCTCATCATCCGAAAAGCTTGCAATGCAGTCGCTGTCATCAACCTCTGAGCGGTTAAAGCTCTTTGGATATATAATCGTTATTTCACTCAATGTCAGAGAAAGATAGTCATCGTCTATCGGAGCATTGGTTACATTGGGAGTTGCCTCTGCCTTTTCGGTATCAATAAGCTCAGGCTGTGCATCTTTAAGAGTTGAGTTTTTCCAGCTGTTATAATACGACACCCCGACTATAGCGCCCCAAACCGCTATAACTCCCAATACAATCAGCGCTATAGCATTATAGCGTTTTCTTTTTATTTTCTTTATCTTTTTAAGTCTTTCCTCTATTTCATGCGCTTTTTTTCTTGCCAAACGTTCTTCTTTAAGCTCTTCAATCATATCCATTTTGCCCTTTTCCTTACGGACGGACATATTACATTTGTCACAGAAACGTGCATTATCAGGAAGGCTTTTACCACAATTCTTGCAATACACGGTCTTACTCCCCCTTCGAGCCTTTCTATAATATAATTTTATTATACTACAAATTAAATGGTTTTGCAAGTATTTTTATTTAGTTCTTCAGACTGTTAATAGGTGCAGGTATTCTTCCGCCTCGGGAAATGAACTCCTCGCTTGAATATGGGCTGACCTTCATTACGGGCCCTGTACCCAAAAGACCGCCGAACTCTACCGAGTCACCCTCTTTAAGTCCGGGTGCGGGAATTATACGGACAGCAGTGGTTTTCTGGTTAATCATACCTATCGCCGCCTCGTCTGCAATAATTGCAGAAATTGTTGATGCTGTAGTATCACCTGGCACTGCTATCATATCAAGTCCTACCGAGCAAACGCAAGTCATTGCTTCAAGCTTCTCCAATGACAATGCACCACATTCTGCGGCCTTTATCATTCCCGCATCTTCACTTACAGGTATAAACGCACCTGAAAGTCCGCCAACGTAGCCCGATGCCATTACGCCGCCTTTTTTTACTGCATCGTTAAGCAGTGCAAGAGCCGCTGTTGTTCCGTGAGTACCGCACTTTTCAAGTCCCATTTCCTCTAATATGTATGCAACACTGTCGCCTACTGCCGGTGTCGGGGCAAGAGACAGGTCGACTATACCAAACGGTACACCTAAACGCTTTGATGCCTCCTGAGCAACAAGCTGTCCCATTCTCGTTATCTTAAAGGCTGTTTTCTTAACGGTCTCGGCAACTATACCAAAATCCGCACCCTTAACCTTTTCGAGCGCACATTTTACAACTCCAGGTCCTGAAACACCTACGTTTATGACACATTCTCCCTCGCCTTCGCCTAAGAATGCGCCTGCCATAAACGGATTATCCTCAACTGCGTTACAGAACACAACAAGCTTTGCACACGCAAAACCATGCTGTTCTTTTGTAAGCTCTGCAGACTCCTTCACAATTTCGCCCATACGTGCAACTGCATCCATATTTATACCCGCACGTGTTGAGCCGACATTTACGCTTGAACATACTATATCAGTCTGCGCCAATGCACTCGGTATTGATTCAATCAATATTTTTTCGCCCTTTGTAAATCCCTTATGTACAAGTGCTGTAAATCCGCCGATAAAATTTACGCCTACGGCTTTTCCTGCTCTGTCAAGAGTTTTTGCAAGCCTTACACATTTATCTATATCGGGATTGTCCAACGCATCAACAAGCGTCGCAATGGGTGTTACGGAGATACGCTTGTTTATAATAGGAATACCGAACTGCCGTTCTATATCCTCACCCGTTTTAACAAGATCTTTTGCGTATGATGTTATTTTATTATAGACATTTTCGCAAACCTTGTCTATATCAGGACCTGCACATGATTTTAATGAAATACCCATCGTGATAGTACGTATATCGAGATTTTCATTATCAATCATATTTATTGTTTCAATTATTTCAAATGGGTTAATCATAACCATTAAATCCTTTCTCTGTTATATACGATGCATTGACTCAAAAATTTCCTGACGCTGAACGTGAATTGAAAGTCCCATTTCTTTGCCTGCATCTGATAGTCTGTCGTCTATATCTGCAACTGAAACCTCGTTATTATCGAACTCCACCATCATTATCATCGTAAACATATCCTGCATAATGGTTTGAGATATATCTACAATATTTACACTGCTTTCAAATAATATATTGCTTACCTTTGCAATTATACCTTTTTGGTCTTTACCGACTACTGTTACTATTGCTTTCATAATTATGAACATTAACTCCTTTCACAAAACCCGTTTGGGAAAAGAGAAGCAAGCAGATTGTGTGTCCGCACGAACGCCGTGTACTCAATGTACATAAGTGAGTGCGGACGTGCGAGATGTGCCGCTTATCTTTTTCCAAACTTTTACCCCTTTATTAAAATCATTTATTACTATGTTAAAGATTACGTTGTCTTAATGCCTCATACATTAATACTGCCGCCGCTACCGATGCATTAAGTGAGTTTATCTCACCATACATTGGAATTTGAGCTATAAAGTCACACTTTTCACGCACCAATCGGCTTACACCTTTGCCCTCACTGCCGATTACCAATGCGACTTTACCCTTAAAATCAATGTCGTACATACTCTGTCCGTCCATATCCGCAGCCGTTACCCAGAAGCCTTTATCCTTAAGCTCGTCTATAGCAGAGGCAAGATTTGTCACCTTTGCGACAGGTGTGTATTCCAAAGCACCTGCCGATGTTTTCATAACTACGCTGTTGACACCTGCACTCTCTCGTTTCGGAATTATAACACCGCTTGCACCTACACAATTTGCCGTTCTTATTATTGCACCCAAATTATGCGGATCTGTAATCTTATCACAGATTATAACAAACGGATTTTCCTTGCCGTCTGTTATATCGTTTAATGATACATAGTTATATGCGCTTACCATTGCTACTACACCCTGGTGGTTTTCACCGTCTGTCATTCGGTCAAGCTTTGACAGGTCCGCCTGCTGTATCACTATATTCTTTTTCTTTGCCTCATCTATTATTGGTATAAGAGATTTTGCATACGGTCCGCTTTTTATTATAATCTTATCTATGGGATGCGAGTTCTTGAGCGCCTCAAGAACAGGTCCGCGTCCGAAAATTATATCTTCCATGATAATCTCCAATTTAACACTTAAAGGGGCGCAATACGCCCCTTTCTTTACATCATTTACCCTTATAAATTACTTTGAAAGGAATTTGTCATGAATAGCATTTACGGCATGCTCGGCATCCTTCTGTGCTACAAGAACAGAAATCTTAATCTCTGATGTTGCTATCATTTTGATATTGATATGTGCGTCTGAAAGTGCCTCAAACATCTTAGCCGCAACGCCTGAGTTGTTTACCATACCTGCGCCTACGATTGATACCTTTGATACGTCGCTTGTTGACTTTATCTCACGAGCCTTTATTATTGACTTGTTCTTCTCAAGAAGCTCAAGTGTAGCATCAAGGTCACCCTCAGCAACTGTGAAGCTTATGTCCTTTGTCTTACCATCGCCGATTGACTGCAATATAAGGTCTACGCTTATTCCTGCCTTAGCAATCATCTCAAATACCTGGAACGCCTTACCAGGTGCGTCCTCTACTCCGCAAAGTGCAATTCTTGCACAGTCGTTATCTCTTGTTACGCCTCTTACGAGCATTTTCTCCACTTGTGATTCCTCCTTCACATAAGTTCCCTCATTATTGTTCAAGCTTGAGCGAACAGACATCTTTACATTATATTTCTTTGCCATTTCAACACTTCTGTTATGAAGAACGTTTGCACCCAATGATGCAAGCTCAAGCATCTCGTCATACGAAATCTCGTCAAGCTTAAATGCACCCTTGCAAATTCTCGGGTCGGTTGTATACACACCATCAACGTCGGTGTATATCTCACACAAATCTGCACCGAGAGCCGCCGCCAACGCAACTGCCGATGTGTCCGAGCCGCCTCTGCCGAGCGTTGTAATATTATCATACTTGTTTATACCCTGGAAGCCCGCAACGATTACTATTCTGCGGTTGTCAAGCTCCATCATAAGGCGTTCTGTGTCAATTGTCTTTATACGTGCTGAACCATACTTTGAATCAGTCTTTACCCCTGCCTGCCAGCCTGTTAATGAAACTACGGGACAGCCAAGCTTTTCGATTGCCATAGCAAGCAATGATATTGAAATTTGCTCGCCTGTTGAAAGAAGCATATCCATTTCACGCTTTGATGCGTCAGGATTTATCTCCTTTGCCTTTGCAATTAAATCGTCTGTGGTATCACCCTGTGCAGATACCGCAACAACAACGTTATTGCCTGCTTTATAGACATCCGTGATACGTCTTGCAACGTTCATCACTCTTTCGGCGTCTTTTACAGACGTACCGCCGTACTTTTGAACTATTAGTGCCATTTTTATATCCTTTCCGTAGCAAAGCTACATAAAATACTTTTATTCAGGTATTTCCGATACTACCGAGCCAACGTTGTCACACTCTAACAGCATACAACGCCACTCGTGCGAGTTAGTCTTAAAGAAATTTTCCATCTTTGCGGCAAACTCAGTATCGTCACCGTCTATTATAGACATTATTGTAGGTCCTGAGCCGCTTAAATATGTAGCAAGCGAACCATTTTCGTAAGTTTTATTAAAGATATCGTCAAAACCGTCTATATATTTTTTTCTGTAAGGCTGATGCAGTTTGTCACGCACTCCATAGCGAAGCTGTGATAAATCGCCCGTAGTAAGCGAGTAATACAGCATAAGTGCCGATGAAATATTTGATGATGCCGCATTTATGGATACGAACTCAGGCAATGTACTGCGTGATTTTTTTGTTGCCACAAAAAAGTCGGGAATCATAACTGCAAATTTCAGATTGGAACGTATCTTGACGCTTTTTGCTACTGTTATATTACCCATATCAGCAGAAATACACATTCCGCCGTACAATGCCGGGCCTACATTGTCGGGATGTCCCTCCATTTCCGATGCAAGATGCAAAATCTCATTATACGAAAGCTGTCTGCCCGAAAGCACATTTGCCGCCAACATTCCGCCTACTATACAGGCACTTGACGAACCCAAACCTCTCGTCATAGGTATTTTACTGTCCTGCTTGATATATAAGCCTTCGGGGTAATACCCCGTTTTTTCAAAAACTCGCTCCATTGCGCGATATACAAGATTAGATTTATCGTTATGCACCGTACCGCCGTTTGCAAGGGTTACAATTTCAAGTCCGCTTTTTATCTCTTTAACCTCAAGAACAGAATATAGGTTAAGTGCCACGCCCAATGCGTCAAATCCTGCCCCCATATTCGCACTTGATGCGGGGACTCTGACTCTAATCATCAATCAAGTATCCTTATTGCGGACTCAACCTTACCAAGCTTATCGCTTAACGTCGTACATTCTTTTGCGGTCATAGCTTCTGTCGTAAATGCTACTGTTCCGTTTTCGTTATATACTATTCCCGTATTTGTAAGAGCCATTATTTCCTGCTCTGTGTTTTTACATCTTATAAGGTAACGGAATGACTTTTCCGCACCGTCATCCATTATATCCGTTTCAGGTTTCTTCCAGCCGATAAGCTTACGGCGTGATGAGTGAATAGCTGAGTCAACCATATCAGCAACAACTGCCGATGCTGTCGGGAGCTTTCCTGCACCTGCACCGTAGAACATTACATCGCCTACGGCATCACCTGTTATCAAAATACCGTTAAATACGCCGTTTATGCCTGAGAGCATATTATCGTTTTTAATAAACATCGGCGCAACGTGTGAATACACCTTTCCGTCTGCTATATCTGCATAACCTATAAGCTTTATAACTCCCCCTGCTGCCTCTGCACACTTGACATCATCTAAGGTTATGTCTACAATACCTTCTGTCGAAATTCGCTCTGCATCAACCTCAACACCTGATGCCAAAGATGCCAATATTGCTATTTTTCTGCAAGCATCGTGTCCTTCTATGTCTGCGGCAGGATTACGCTCTGCATAGCCGTTAGCCTGTGCATCGGCAAGTGCATCGTTAAATGATTTGTTATTTGTGAACATTTCATACAGGATATAGTTTGTTGTACCGTTTAAGATGCCTGCTATCCTTGTAATATTATTCGCCGCAAGACAACGGCTAAGCGGTCTTAAAACAGGTATTCCGCCGCCAACGCTCGCCTCAAAGAGATAGTTTACATTTTTCTCTTCCGCAATTCCCAAAAGCTCTGTTCCGTATGTTGCAACCAGCTCTTTATTTGACGTTACAACACTCTTACCTGCCATAAGCATTGATTTTGTAAACTCATAAGCAGGATGAAGTCCACCCATCACCTCAGCAACAATGCTTACCTCACTGTCATTAATTATATCGTTTACATCCTTTGTAAATAAATGCTTGTCGGGATGATCGTCAAAATCACGTATATCAAGAATGTACTTTGTTTCAAGTGCCTCTCCCGCATTCTCCGCAACACGTGATGCGTTGTCCTTGATAATTTCATAAACTCCGCTGCCTACGGTTCCAAAACCCATTATTGCAACTTTTGCCATTATATTTCCTCCACTTCCGTAGCCTTGTATACATAAAATTCAGATTAATAAGCTTTATTATATCATAAGATTTTTTTTATGTCAATTGAGTTTTTTTACTAAAGATACACATATAGTCCGTTTTTTTTGTTTATTACAACTAATTTTTGTGTATATTTGTCAAATTATTTCTCACTATAATCCTCAAACGGACGTATTCTGTATGTTACGCCTATATCATCTGCAATTTTTGCACACTCTGCCTCTTCTTCCTGCGTTATGGTAGTCGCAACGGTAGACAATACCACTTCCTTAACATACGGCTTCACAGATTTTGCGAACAACAGCATAGCATCAAACGAATCAGGTCCGAACTTACTTCTTGTCAGCTCATAAAAACGAGCTTTGTTCGGTGTATTAAGGCTTATTGAAACAACATCAATACGGCCCGCAAAATCTGGTGCTGTTGACTTATTGTTTATTAAGTCCGCCATACCGTTTGTATTTATGCGTATGGGCAAATCAGTAACGGTGCGAAGATAATCGCAGACCTCAAAAATATCATACAGCCTTTCGGTAGGCTCGCCAAATCCGCAAAAAACAATTTCACTGTATTTTGATAAATCACGCTTTTTAAATTCGTCAATAATTTCATCAACAGTCGGCTCTTTTAAAAGCCACAAATCGCCATAAAGGCTTGAACTGTTTTTCTCCTGTCTTAAGCAAAACGTGCAGTTACACGGACACTTGTTCGTTAAATTTACGTACAGTCCGTTATGTACTTCATATAAAATTGTCATATTAATCACCTCTGAAATTTCCAATTATTACGCTCTTTTTTGCATTTTTTGTTCCTTTTATGGGACATTAATAAAAAAGGTACTTGCATTTTTAAAAATTATGTGCTATAATAAACTCAAACAGATGTTCGGAACAATCGTTTGATGTTTTTATGAAAGGAAGTACCCAATTATGGAACCATGCACTTATTTTATCGTAGCAATAATTTTATTTTTAACCTCATTCGGAGCAATGACAACAACCGCCGCACTTGCAACATTTACCGTTGCGGCAATCGTTCTTGGCGGCGGACTTTACACAAAATTCCTATTAAAGTAAATCACTATAACGTGATGCATCCCTTTTGCGTTACGCTCCACAGATGATATTATACTATTCTTAAACGGTTTTTTCAAGTCTTTTCTTTAATTTTCTCTTGCCCGATTGCAAATGCCTGCGCAATCGGGTATTTTTTTTATTTATGGGTTGAATTTTTAATAAAACAGTGGTATAATAGGGTGTATGAATATAAGGATAGATTTACAGTTTGACGGTACAAGCTATCACGGCTGGCAAATTCAGCCCGATAAACCCACCGTTCAGGGACTGCTAAAAGAAGCAATATTTAAAGCAACGGGTGACGATGTAACGCCCGAAGGCTGCGGAAGAACAGATGCAGGTGTTCACGCTTCAGGCTATGTAAGCAATTTTAGGTCCGATACGTCAATACCACGCGACAGACTTCCCTACGCCCTGAATACGTATTTACCGAAGGATATTGTTTGTATGCACGCACAATACGTTGATGATGATTTTTCAGCATCACGCAGTGCAACGTCAAAAACATACCGCTACACAATTGATAACGGCACATTCCCCAATGTTTTTGCCGACAGATTTGCATGGCATTATAAGTATCCGATTGATGCGGATAGAATGCGAAGTGCTGCCGAACATTTTTTAGGTACGCACGATTTTATCGGTTTTGCCAGAAGCGGCTTTACCGTTAAAACGACTGTGCGGACAATATATGCAATTAAAATTGAGCAAAAGGGCAATATTATAACTATAGACGTAACAGGAAACGGGTTTTTATATAATATGGTACGCATTATGGCAGGAACGCTCGTTTTTGCAGGTGCAGGAAAAATAAATCCCGAAGATATCCCGGGGATTATAAGTTCCAAAGACAGGAGTAAAGCAGGAATAACCGCTCCGCCCCAGGGACTTTGCCTTAAGGAGGTGTTCTACTTATGAATGATGAAAACGACAAAATTCTTGATGATCTTATAAGCTATTACGATAACGTTGACGATGACTTTTCGGGAGATACAACAATTATACCTCCGATAAAATCGGAGGAGACACCAAAAGACGAGATTTTCGGCGACACAATGGTTGTAAAGCCCATTACGCCCAGGGAAACGATTACAGAGGATGCAGTTACCGAAGAAACGACAGTGATAAACGTTTTGCCGTCAGAGGAGCCTCAGGCAACGATAAACATTCCGTTATCGGCGGAGCCAGAAATTCCTCAGGACGAAGTGTTTGGAAATATCGATGTTGACGGTAACATTATAACAACTCCGCAGGAGGATATGATGCGTCGAACAACACAAAAAAGTACACCAACACGCCGCCCTTTGCAAGAAGGATCGTATGCACCGCCCCGAAAGACAGGGTTATGGTACAGATTAAAGCCGCTGTGGGCGACAATTATCGTATGCATAATGCTTATAGCGTCGTATATGTTCCATATAACCGATACAGGTATTATAGGCATATATAAGAGTAACTTTGCATACAACTTCTCATTGATTATGCGAGTTTTCGGTATTGAATACAACCCGATAAAGGAAGTGCCGATAATAGGCAGTAATCCCTTTTTAATAACAGCTTATGCAGAAGACGAAGACCCGTTATATGATGAGATTGATGAAAAGAGGGCATCTATCCCTTTTACGGGAGCAGACTCCGCAAGTTTTGAGAAATACGAAAAAGGCGTTGTCTGCGTAAAATCGAACTATATGCGCTATATAGATAAAAACGGCGACAAAAAATGGGAGCTTGATACACAAATATCAGATCCCATACTGTCGGTATCAGGCAAATATATAGCCATTGCCGGCAAGGATAGCACACACCTTGATTTATATAAAGGCAAAAATCTTGTATATGCTGTTAATGTGCCTGATAAAATCAAAGCCTGCTCTGTGTCGGAAAAAGGCGATGTGGCACTTGTAACAGACAAATCAGCATATAAAGGTGCGGTGTCTGTATACAACCGCAAGGGTGAAGAAGTATTTTCATGGATTTCAGGTGTTAATTACATCACGTCTGTCGCAATGCTGAAATCAAGAAATGTCGCTGTTTCTCTTGTAAGCACAGAAAATTCCGTAAAATCCTTTGTCATGGTCTTTGATATTTATGACACGGACCCAATAAATGGTACGGAAATTACAGACTCGCTTGTATTTAACTCAACACCAAGAAAAAACACCGTATATACCTCTGCTGACAATGCCATTTCAAGCATAAATAACGATGGCGAGCTTAACTACAGCGTAAGGTTTGACGGTATGGACATCTCTCACACAGCAACGGACAAGCGTGGCTGGCGTGGGGTAAGCTTTACCGAAGCGAATTTGCCGTACATAAATGTATATAACCGCAGTGGTGATTTGTATGCATCAACGCAAATCGAGTCAATTCCCGATTGTATGGATTTATACAAGTCTGTTGTCTTATACAACAACGGCCGTGACATCCTATGCGGCGTGATAGATGATATTAAGACGCGTTACTGTGCCCCTATGACGGTGCAGAAGCTGATCTTGATAAATAAAAGTACATATATGATAGTCTATGAAAACAGCCTTGAAATTATCAAGCTGTGATTATATAAATTTGAAAGGAATGATAGAAATGTACAGTGATATAGTAAAAAAAGGTGTTGAAAGGACACCGCACCGTTCACTTTTTAAAGCGAGCGGTTTAACAGACGAAGAGCTTAACCGTCCCCTAATCGGTGTAGTTTCATCAAAAAATGAAATTATACCGGGCCATGTAATGCTTGACAAAATTGCAGAGGCTGTAAAAGCAGGTGTAAGAATAGCAGGCGGTACTCCGCTTGAGTTTCCCGCTATAGGCGTATGCGATGGTATTGCAATGGGACATGTCGGTATGAAATATTCGCTTGCATCACGTGAGCTTATAGCTGATTCAATCGAGTCAATGGCAATCGCACACGGCTTTGATGCGCTTGTTCTTATACCTAACTGTGATAAGATAGTTCCGGGTATGCTCATTGCCGCATCAAGACTTAACATACCTGCAATAATATGCTCGGGCGGTCCAATGCTTTCAATGAATTTCAAAGGCAAAGACCGTGATCTGAACACTACATTTGAAGCAGTAGGTGCATTTAAGGCCGGTACAATAGACGAAATGGGTCTGTTAGAGCTTGAGGAGGCGGCTTGTCCGACCTGCGGTTCATGCTCGGGAATGTTTACTGCAAACTCAATGAACTGCCTATGTGAGGTGCTTGGTATGGCATTACCGGGCAACGGCACAATACCTGCTGTATATTCCGAAAGAATACGTCTTGCAAAACAGGCAGGTATGAAAATTATGGAGCTTTTAGAACGCAATATACGTCCTCGTGATATAATCACACCTGATTCACTTTATAACGCATTGCGTGTAGATATGGCATTGGGCTGTTCAACAAACTCAATGCTTCACCTTCCTGCAATTGCATACGAGGCAAAAGCGCCTATTTCTCTTGAATACGCAAACGAAATAAGCGAGGCTACACCGAACTTATGTCACCTTGCTCCTGCGGGCGACCACCATGTTCAGGATTTGTATGCCGCAGGCGGTGTTACGGCCGTTATGAACGAGCTTGCAAAGGCTGATTTATTAAAGCTTGACACAATCACTGTAACAGGCAAGACGCAGGGCGAGAACATAAAGGGCCACGAGGTTAAGGATTACAGCGTTATCCGTCCGCTTGATAACCCGTACTCAAAAACAGGCGGTATAGCTGTACTTAAGGGTAATCTTGCTCCCGACGGCTCGGTTGTTAAGAGAAGTGCAGTTGCAAAAGAGATGTTGCAGCACGAAGGTCCTGCAAAGGTATACGACAGCGAGGACGAGGCAATTGCGGCTATATATGCCGGTGAAATAAAGTCAGGCGACGTTGTTGTTATACGCTATGAAGGTCCTAAGGGCGGTCCGGGTATGCGTGAAATGCTCTCACCCACATCTGCAATATGCGGTATGGGACTTGATAAAGAGGTTGCGCTTATAACTGACGGACGTTTCTCAGGTGCAACAAGAGGTGCCGCAATCGGTCACGTTTCACCGGAAGCAATGGAGGGCGGTCCTATAGCATTTATTAAAAACGGCGATATCGTTCAGATAGACATCACAAACGGCATACTCAATGTCAAGATATCAGACGAGGAAATGGAAAGCCGTAAACAGAACTGGACTCCGAACGAACCGAAGATAAAATCAGGATATTTGAGACGTTACTCAAAGCTTGTATCCTCAGCGATGCAGGGTGCAGTAATGCTTGACGACTAACAAATAATACAATGGGACTGTAAAGAAAGTCGAGCAGTCCTGCAGGGATGCGAAAAAATAGTGCAGAACGGACGAAAACCGCCGAATAGCAAGGCTATGAGGGTTATCACGCAGTGTACGCGGGTACTCAAGTGACGGTTTTCGTTCGTAGTTTGACGGCATGTAATAAAAAGAAATCTGAAAAAGTCAGATTTCTTCAAAAACAACGGATTTAACATTGTTTTTGAAATCTATTTATATCTAAATATAAATAGATTTGCCGTCAAACGATCGGTGCTGTTTTTTTACATCCCCACGTATTTTAGGTAAACTACTATGATCAATCTGATAAAAAAACAGTCACCTGCACGAATTATAGCGTTGAGCTTTGCGGCATTAATTCTATTGGGTTCACTATTATTGATGCTTCCGTGCAGTGTGAAAGACGGTGTGACTCTTAACTATATTGACTCACTATACACTGCGGCAAGTGCGGTGTGCGTTACAGGTCTTGTTACAGTCGATACAGGGAACACGTTCACTGCGTTAGGTCAATTTATTATCGCAATCCTAATTCAGGCGGGCGGTCTTGGCGTAACGACAATCGGTGCCGGAATTATGCTTGCCATAGGCAAAAAAGTGAACTTTAAAGGACGCACACTTATAAAAGATGCTACGAATAACACCTCCCTCCAGGGCATTATTAAACTTGTATATCGGATATTTACTGTGACGGTAATATTTGAACTGTTGGGAGCGATACTTAGTTTTATTGTGTTTTCAAAGGACTATCCTGTTATTGACGCAATAGGAATAAGCATATTCCATTCAGTTTCAGCGTTTAACAACGCAGGCTTCGATATTTTAGGCAATTTTCAAAGTCTGATACGGTATCAGGACAATATCCTGCTCAATTTTGTAACCTGCGGTTTGATATTCTTTGGCGGTATCGGTTTTATCGTTGTGCGTGAGGTATGGGCAAAGCGGTTTCGTTGGAGAAAATTCTCAATGCACACAAAAGTTGTACTTACCACAAGTGCTGTACTTATAATTGTCGGAACTATTCTTATAAAGCTTACAGAGAATGTTTCGCTTATGGGTGCGTTTTTCCATAGCGTGTCTGCAAGAACAGCAGGATTTTCAACGTACTCTCTTGACGCATTTTCAAGATCAGGCCTTATGGTTATTGCTGCACTTATGCTTATCGGTGCATCTCCCTGTTCTACGGGCGGCGGTATAAAGACAACTACGTTTTTTGTGCTTGTTCAGGGTATATTTGCCTCCGCAACAAACACCTCCGAGAAAGCTTTTCACTATGCAATACCGAAATATATGTTTAAAAAAGCATCAATCATTATTCTTTTGGCACTGGGTATTGTTATGACAGGAACATATATAATGAGCATACTTGAGCCTCAATTTGATTTGATGTCGATTTTCTTTGAAATGATGAGTGCATTCGGCACAGTCGGTCTATCGCTTGGCATCACTCCCGAGCTTAGTATGGGAAGTAAAATTCTATCAATTTGTATTATGTATACAGGCAGGCTCGGCCCTCTCACCGTTGCTACACTATGGCATTTCTCAAAGGGCGAGCGTGTACAGTATGCTGAGGGTAATATAAGAGTTGGCTAAACTTTAGTTTTATGGGAGGATTAATGATCTAATATGTTTAATAAATCAAAGCATGAAAAAAACACATTCGGTATAATAGGTCTTGGCAGATTTGGTATGGCACTCGCCTTAGACCTTGCCAACACAGGTGAAGAAATCGTTGTGCTGGATAAAAGCGAGGAAAAAGTACGTACAATGCGTGAATATACTGAAAACGCATACGTTGTTCCGTCTCTTGACAAGAAAACGCTCAGCGAAACAGGTATTCATAATTGTGATGTAGTCGTTGTATGCATTGGCGAACAGCTTGACACTTCTATTCTTACAACTCTCAATCTTGTCAGTATGGGTGTAAAAAAGGTTATTGCCAAAGCAAACAGCATAGAGCACGGCGAAATATTACAAAAGCTTGGTGCGGAAATTGTGTTCCCCGAACAGGATATGGCGCTTCGTCTGTCAAGTATGCTTAAAAGTGCAAATGTTATTGATTTTGTACAGCTTAGTGAGAAAATAAACATCAGCAAGCTGAACGCTCCGGCGTGTATTGTTGGAAAAACAGTTATTGATGTGAATTTCAGGAGCAAATTTAACCTTAATATTGTCGCAATTGAAAACAACGGCGAAGTTATAGAAATAGTCGCATCGGACTACACGTTTAAAAGTGACGATATTTTATATCTTGCCGGGGGCAGAGATGGTCTTTCTAAGCTTCTTGATTGGTTTGAAAAGAATAATTAAAGAACGGAGTTAATTTGAATTATATGAAAGCACTTATAACAGGCGCAAGCTCAGGCTTAGGCAGACAGATGGCAGTTATTATGTCACGGCGAGGATATGACATAATCGCCGTAGCAAGACGTACCGAACGGCTTGAAGAGTTAAAGGCTGAACTTAGTACAGATGTAGAGATAGTTACTGCTGATTTATGCGACACAGAGCAATGTATAGAGCTTGCAAAGCGTGCGTCAGAGGTTGATGTGTTTATCAATAATGCAGGCTTTGGTGTGTTCGGAGATTTATGTTCAACCGATCTTGATGCCGAGCTTAAAATGATTGATACTAACATAAAAGCACTGCATATACTTACAAAGCTTGTAGTAAAGGAATTTAAAAAGCATAACAGCGGATATATCTTAAATGTAGCATCTCTTGCCGCATTCTTCCCAGGTCCGCTGTTCGGTGCATATTACGCAACAAAATCATACGTATTGCGTATTACCCAAGCTGCGGCAGAAGAACTACGCCGCAGTAACAGCAATGTTAAAATTTCCGCATTATGTCCGGGGCCCGTTAAAACAGAGTTTGGCAAAGTAGCAAAGGTATCATTTGGTACGGGCAACGAAAAAGGTGCAAAATCGGTTATGCTTACGTGTGAAGAAGTATCAGAATACGCAATTAAGAAAATGTTTGCAGGGAAACAGATTATTATTCCCGGTACATTAATGAAAATTGCAGTATTTCTACGCCGTATCACACCCGACAAGCTTCTCGCAAGAATAGTATATGCCATACAGAGTAAGAAATGTAAAATAAGGGATTAAATTTTTAGGTGGTAATCCCCTATTCTGTGTAAACTTAAATGGAGCTGTTGCGTTAGCGGCAGCTCCTTATGGGGCTGTTGCATTTAGCGCAGACCGTTCCAAGGCTTAAAATGGCATCAAATTGTGACTACCCCGAATTTTGTGTAAACTTAAATTGGGCTGAAAGCCGTATTTCGGTTTTCAGCCCCATTTTTTTACAGTGAAATCGAATGATTAATATTACTACATTTTTTCCCATGCAGGTTTTACTATTACGCTTTTCCTATCCTCGGGTATATACACATTGTCAATCTTATTAATCTTATATTCTCCTTCTTCTGCATTTTCATCAATTGAGATGGTAACATACTCAATTTCCATTCCATCAGGCACTCCGACAACAACTGTTTTCGGGTCTGTCTTTGTGTCTTTATCCGATAGTATATACTCATTTGCAGATGTTGCCTGAACTCTTATCGGCACCTCTTTTCCCTGATACAGCGTATTGGATATCGTAATTATGTTTTCTGATATGTTTATAGTGGAAATATCATCTCGTTCAGCATCATCTTTAAGTACAAGGGTATAGCTTGACTCTACAGTCCCGGAATGTTCCATTGTGCCTATGTCAACGAGTGCTTCAACCGCCTCGACCATATCAAGCTCCGAGCCTGAACCTTTGAGCGTTACAGTTTTCGATTCCGGCTCAGACTTTACAAGCATACCGGGCAGTTCTCCGACCTGGACTACACGAACAGGTATTTCCTTAGTCTTTACGCTCTCAACCGTTATGGGTATAACGGATTGACTGATACGCTCAACATTTATACGCGAGGTGGGTACTTTTGCCGACGTCTCTATCTCAAATACGCCTTCCTTGGTAATTTGAGACACATCAACTACTACCGCCGCATTATCAAGTGCCTTCATAAGGTCGCTCCTCTTACCGCGCATCTTGATTGTAAGCCTTGGGAATTCACTCTGATTTGTTACTACATAACCGTTTTTCAAGAGTACGTCCTCGCCCACTATATCTATCCTTGAAGCTGTGATAGTTTTTGTTATATCGGGGTCAGTCGTGTATGTAACAAGCACCCACGCAAGTATTGCAATAATAACGGAGAGTATCATATACCAAAGACGATTTTTCTTTTTTCCTTTTACTTCCTGTGCCATAATATCTCTCCTTTCTTATTTTATTTTTCGGAATATTTTCTTAACCGAGTCCGATTCACCGTTTTCATTTACAACGAGAAGCTTCGTCAGTGCTTTTTTAAGTGTCAGTTCAGTGAGATTTCTCGTCAGAGAACCGTTTACGGCAATAGAAATTTTACCTGTTTCCTCACTTACTACTATTATGAGGGCATCAGAGGCTTCACTTAGTCCCAATGCCGCACGATGACGTGTACCCAGCTCGCTTGTCAGATTTGTGTTTGCCGTAAGCGGCAGAACGCACCCCGCAGTGATAATTCTGTTGTCACGAATTATTACGGCACCATCATGAAGCGGTGTGTTTGGAACAAATATATTTTTCAAAAGCTCCTTTGATACTATAGCATTCAACGGCGTACCGCTGTTCATATATTCGCCAAGTCGTGTATGACGTTCTATTACAATTAATGCACCTGTATGAGTTTTTGACATCTCTGCCGATGCACCTGCAATATTATCTATCATTGTTTCCATATCCTGACGTTCTCCAAACGGATCGGCGGCAATGCCCAGAACATAGCCCACCTTCAAGCGTCCCATTTTCTCTAAAAGCGTACGCAGTTCGGGCTGGAATATTACAATCACTCCGAACATCGCTACCTGTACCAATGCACTTAATATATAGTTTAGCGCATGTAATCTCAATAAACTGCTCGTCATATAAACTACAACTATCAGCAATATGCCCTTAACAAGCTGTACAGCACGTGTTCCGCGTATAGCCATCATAAAATAATACACGGCAACTGCAACAACAAATACATCTACTAAGTCATTTATCCGCAGTACACGTATAAAGTTTATCACATAGTTAAAAACCGAGTCAAGCCCCATTCGCCAATCCCCCTCTATTTTTCTTATAATTACATTATACTATATTTTTTTCAATATTTCCATAGCTTTTTAATTTTTTTTCAAATTGTTCATTTTTTCTTGCAAAAACCAAAAGAAAACGACAACTTTCGCCAGAAAATTGTCGTTTTCTTTTGGTGCCGATGATCGGGGTCGAACCGATACGGATTTTACTCCACCGGATTTTGAGTCCGGCGCGTCTGCCAATTCCACCACATCGGCATTTACAACGTTATTTATAATATCATATTACGATTAAAAAGTCAACCCTTTTTTATGATTTTACTTCAAAAATATTGAAAAAAAGATTATAGTAGTGTATAATATGATTTACTATTAATTGATATCGAGGTAATAACAATGAATTTGCCAATTGAGTTTTGTGAACGTATGCGTGAGCTTACAGGTGATGAATATGATGATTTTATTAAATCGTATGATACGCAAATAAACAAAGGTGTACGTATAAATACATTAAAATGCAGTGATTCTCTTCCTATATTAAATAGCTGTGAAAAAATACAATGGTGCGAGGACGGATATTATGCCGATAATTTGAGTATAAACGGCAATCATCCCTATCACGCTTCAGGTGTTCTGTATTTTCAGGAGCCGTCTGCTATGGCAGTGGCCTGCGGTATGCCCATAGACGAAAGCCCAAAAATCCTTGATTTATGTGCTGCACCTGGCGGAAAAACTACGCATATCGGTGCAAGAATGAAAAATTGCGGACTGTTGGTTTCAAATGAGATTATACCTAAACGTGCATCTATTCTTTCAGAGAATGTTGAACGTATTGGGCTTACGAATACAATTGTTACAAACGAATCGCCACGCAAGCTTTCGGAGCGTTTTGAGGGATTTTTTGACGGAATAATTGTAGATGCACCATGCTCGGGAGAAGGTATGTTCAGAAAAGAGCCGCAGGCTGTAGAGGAATGGAGTGTAAATCACACTCTGTCTTGTGCTGTACGTCAAAAAAATATTCTTGACGATGCATATAAAATGCTAAAATGCGGAGGATATATAATGTATTCCACCTGCACCTTCTCTTATGATGAAAACGAATTGGTGGTACAATATATGATTGATAAATATAATATGCAGTTATGCCATATTGACGGACTTGATATGCTCTCGGACGGGATTGGCGAAGGTATGCAAGACTGCCGCAGAATTTTCCCTCACAGGAACAAGGGCGAAGGTCATTTTATGGCACTGCTCCGACGTACAGAAGAAAGCAAGCCTGCAAAAGTCCATCAAAAAAAGAAAGAAAAGCAAAAAAATACTCAATTGGACTTGGCAGTAAAACTGTATCGTGAGTTTGAAACAAATGCACTAAATACAAAACTTGACGGCGAATTTGTACTGTTTGGAGATAATTTATATCTTATGCCTGAATATATAAATCTTGACAAGCTTCGTGTTTTACGGTGCGGACTTCATTTAGGTATAATTAAGCGTAACCGCTTTGAGCCCTCTCATGCACTTTCACACGCATTGCCTGCCGATACGTATATTAATAGGATAGAATTTTCTCTTAACTCTGACGAAATAAAACGATATATGCACGGAGAAACGCTTTCAAACAGCACAAACGGCTGGTGCATTATAACCGCTGACGGCTATAGTATTGGTTGGGGTAAAGGCAGTAATGGTATTGTAAAAAATCATTACCCTAAGGCTTTGCGGACATTATAACTATATTTCCTTTTTATCAAGTAATACATAAGTAACTGCTATAAATGTTACAAAAATATTGCGGAATATTTCATTTAATTTGCGACATCGTAACAAAAATTGATATTTTTTTCTAAAAAAGGTTGACAAACGTAGAAAAAGGGTGTATAATAGCCTCTGTAATAATTCGGTAACAATTAAGTAATTTTCGTAACAATTATGATTTCCGAGTAATATTACAATTTAGGAGGTTTATTTATAATGAGAAATTTAAAGCACACTATCTTGGCGATAGCTTCTATCGCAATGGTAGGAACGCTTAGCTTTTTTCAGGTGTCGGGTGTATCTGACAATACTAACAAGGGTACACAGCTAACAACAGGCGGTAAAACGGAAAGTATCAAGATTGAACATACATCAGAAACAGAATCGGAGGATGATGTTTCAGAACAGGCGATAGCTGAAAAAAGTTGTCTGACATCGGGATATGCAAAGGTTACAGGCTCAACCGAGCTTAAAACCTCTCCCAGTGATGATGCGCAGACTATAGGCACAATGACAGGTGCTGAGGACCTTGAAGTTCTTGAAAGCACCGAGGACTGGTATAAAGTAACAGTCGGAGATCAAGCAGGATACGTAAAGAAAGATTTTGTAACTCTTGACAAGAAAGAAGCAGAAACTGCCGCAAAGCAGTACGATCACTACAAGAAAGCAACCGTAACATCAGAGAACGGCTTAATCGTACGTTCGTCAGGCTCTAAAGATGCCCCGAGCGTAGGCACTGTTGCAAACGGCGAAGATGTAATCATTGTAGATTCACAGAATGATTATATAAAAATTCTTTTCGGCGATGAGTTGACAGAAGGTTACGTTATCAACTCAGGTATCGAATTTGAAGATGAATGGGTTGAAAAGAACGAAATTCACACAGAAATCAAGGAAATAGCTTATGAAAAAGCTGTAGCTGCACAGAAAGCAGCTGAGGCCGCAAGAAAAGCTGAGGCTGAAAAAGCTGCCGCTGCCGCAAGACAGTCAGCACAGACAAATAACAGTTCTAAGCTTGCTGCAATGGGTTATTCTAATAAAGAAACATCCACATCATCTGCTCCGTCAGGTAATACAAGCAAGGGACAAGCTATAGTAAATACTGCAAAAAAATACCTTGGTGTACCTTATGTATGGGGAGGCACAAGCCCGAAAGGCTTTGACTGCAGTGGTCTTGTACAGTATGTATGCCGTCAGAATGGTATATCTGTACCGAGAGTGGCAGCGTCACAGAAGGGTGCCGGTAAATCAGTAAGCCGTGCGAATTTACAGCCGGGTGACTTAGTATTCTTCGGTAACGGCGGAAAAATCTCACATGTAGGTATATATGTAGGCAATGGTAATATGATTCACGCACCGCAGACAGGCGACGTTGTAAAGATTTCATCAATCAACTCATCGTACCGCGTTGCACGCTATGCCGGAGCTGTGAGAGTATGGTAATTTAAAAGCTGGCCTGCTTTCTAAAAAACACCGCACTTATGCAAGATGTGCGGTGTTTTTATGTGTATATAGCGGGCTAAACCTACGCATTACCCTATTATACTAATTTCTTTAACAGCTCGTTCGAGCGAGCTATGAACTTACTCATTTGTTCTGCATTAAGCGGACTATGTGAAATTTTCGCAAGGTCGTACACGTGATTTATAACAAGCTTCTTCGTATCATCATCGAGAGACGGAAGCTTTGCAATAAGCTCATTATTAGCATTTATAACTAATGTAAACTCGTCTGTAAACATATTCGCCATACCCGCAAACTGCTGACCATAGCTCTTATACATCTCCTGCATACGGCGTGACTCCTCACTCAACAGGATAACCGCCGGAACAGAATTATTTTTAAGCTTTTGCACTTCAATCTTCAATGACTCATCATTAAGCTCGTTCTTGAACAAATCAATAATAGCTTTGCTTTCATCGTTGTCCTCAACGCTGTCGGAAATATCAGATAACGCCGAATCAATACGGCGGAACTTGACTTTTGTATTCTTCATTTCAATAAACGAAATAAAATGAGTGTCCATCATCGTCGGCAAAATTACCGCATTAAGTCCCTGCTCCTTAAACATATTAATATATTGAGACTGTTGCATTTCATCAGAAACATAGTATATCTCTGCATTTTCCTTGCCCTCGGTCAAATCCTCAAGCGTCTTGTACTCACCATCAAGATTTTTATAAATTAATGCATCCTTTACCTTGTCATAGAACTTATCATCACGTATACATCCGTATTTTACGAATATATTTATGTCTTCCCAATACTTAGTATAGTTATCGGTATCATTCTTGTAAAGGTTTGTAAGCTTATCGGCAACCTTTTTTGTAATATGTGATGCAATCTTCTTTACGTATCCGTCATTTTGCAGAAAGCTTCGAGATACATTAAGCGGCAGTTCAGGACAGTCTATAACACCCTTCAGCAGCATCAAAAATTCAGGTATTACCTCTTTAACGTTGTCCGCCACAAACACCTGGTTATTAAACAGCTTTATCTGTCCTTCAATACCTGAAAATTCGTGATTAATTTTCGGGA
>JAQXXM010000098.1 GCA_029226065.1 Clostridiales bacterium | reverse complement strand
TTATCAATCATTCCCTTCTCTTATGTATGCAACAAGGTCGGATATGGCGGCTCTTTCGGTGAAATCACCGTCTTTGTCACATAATTCCACTAAAAGACGTTCCATGTCGGTGGGATTTTCTTTGGCGGACATCATTTTTTTGAGCATATTTATAGCTGTGCGATGTACAACGCTAAGCTCCGATACAATCATTTTACCCACAAAATTAAAAACCTTTACATTTTGCGGAACACCGAACTTGAAATTTCTCTCGATTATCAGCTTGTCATAGTAGTCACGGCAGTCTGTAGGAGTAAGTCCTGTGGTGTATACCGCTATGCGTTTGTCACTAAGCTTATCAATGTTCTTTGTTATGAGCGAAACACCGTTTATTGTTTCGGCATACAAACCTCCGCCGTACACGATGTTATCGTATTTTTCTAAATCCGACGGCTTTACACTCTTTGCATCAACCGCTTCGCAGCCAAGTTCCTCCGCTATCCATTGTGCATATTGCTTCGTTGAGCCGTATTTTGATTTATATATCACTAATGTTTTCATTTAAAACCCTCCGTCAGAACAAATCCAATATTATATATTATGCATATCTCTCTACATTTTACCACATAACAGCAATAAAATCAACGGCTTTTTACAATTGCAAAGAAAAACTTTTTATGTGAAAATTGCTAAATTTTTGTTAAACAGTTGACATTTTATTGATATAATGATACAATATATATACTAAAATTTTGCAAGGAGGCAAACAAAAATGGCAAACAGATTTGTTCTTAATGAAACATCTTATCACGGCTCGGGAGCAATTGCGGCTATTCCCGACGAGGCAAAGGGCAGAGGTTTAAACAAAGCGTTCGTATGCTCTGACCCCGATCTTATTAAATTCGGTGTTACCGACAAGGTTTTGACACTTTTGAAAGATGCCGGTATGGAATACGAGGTATATTCTGATATTAAACCTAATCCGACAATTGAAAACGTGCAGAACGGTGTAAACGCAATAAAGGCAAGCGGAGCTGATTATCTTATCGCTATAGGCGGCGGTTCATCAATGGATACAGCAAAGGCTATCGGTATTATTATGACTAACCCCGAATTTGCAGACGTACGCAGTCTTGAGGGCGTTGCTCCTACAAAGAATAAGGCTATGCCGATTTTTGCAGTTCCTACAACTGCAGGTACAGCCGCAGAGGTTACAATTAACTACGTTATAACAGACGCTCAAAATAACAGAAAGATGGTATGCGTTGATACTCACGATATACCTGTTGTTGCATTCGTTGACCCTGATATGATGAGCACAATGCCTAAGGGCTTAACTGCCGCTACAGGTATGGACGCTCTTACTCATGCAATTGAGGGTTACATAACAAAGGGTGCATGGGAGCTTTCGGATATGTTCCATCTTAAGGCTATCGAGATTATCTCACGTTCGCTACGTGGTGCGGTAGATAACACTAAAGAGGGCAGAGAGGATATGGCTCTTGGTCAGTACGTTGCAGGTATGGGATTCTCAAACGTTGGTTTGGGTATCGTTCATTCAATGGCACATCCTTTGGGTGCTTTCTATGATACACCGCACGGTATAGCAAATGCAATTATTCTTCCTACTGTTATGGAGTACAACGCTCCCACAACAGGCGAAAAGTACAGAGAGATTGCACGTGCTATGGGCGTTTCAGGCGTTGATGCTATGAGTCAGGACGAGTACAGAAAGGCTGCAATAGATGCAGTTAAGAAGCTTGCTTCAGACGTTGGTATTCCGTCAAATTTAAAGGACATTGTAAAGAAAGAGGATATACCGTTCCTTGCACAGTCCGCATTTGACGACGCTTGCCGCCCGGGTAACCCCAGAGACACAAGCGTTGAGGAGATTACGGCACTATACGAGTCACTTCTTTAAAACCTTGGGGCTGTTGATGTATTTAATTCTTGTGGATATCCCGAATATGAAAATAGGGAGCTGTTGCGTTAGCGGCAGCTCCTTGTGGGGCTGAATGAATTTAGATGCAGAATTCGCAAAACGAAGTGAAATGCGGATTTATCCGCATTTCGCCTTGCCCGACGGCGTACGTGGGTACTCCGAGTGTGAGTTTTGCGGATAGTTCAAAGGCGTTAAATACAAGAAATCCGCAAAAAAATGCGGATTTCAACGTTAATTTGTTATATAAAATTTAACAGGCATTGATTTGATGCCATTTTAAGCCTTTGAACGGTCTGCGCTAAATGCAACAGCCCCCCATTTGTCCATAAAATATTAATTGTTTAGTTCCGTAAATAACGGTACAGCATTTTTTAGATTACCCCAAACCATAGTCTTTATTTCATCTGTATCATTAGCTATAAATCTGTCGGGTATAGTTATTTTGTTTTCGCCTGCCAACAGGTCGGTTGGTACGAACTTACAGTCAACCAGTCTGCCATCTTTATATGATGCAAACACCACATAAATACCTGTGTAGTCCTTGTCCGCAGTTACATACGCATTGCCTTTTTCCATATCAAGTTCGATTTTTTGCATATACGTGACATTCAGCGCTGTGTCCGCAGCAACGAAATTCACTCTTTTTAAGCCTGTTATGTCGGCAGTAAATTGCGTCTTACTGCCATATACATCTTTATTCGCACTTTTCGTTTCGCCGTTTTCATTAACGGCAGTGAAATATACACTTGCTAACGACACATTATCAGATGCAGTTACCTTTGCCATAGTCTTTTCGCCGTCTGTGTACGTTTCTACAGCAAGCATTGGCTTTTCGTTATCGGGAACAAGCTTTATGCTAAGCGTTTGCGATTGCTTGTTATCGCTATCCTGATAATATGGCAAAACCATATCAAGATTTACAGAATTACCCATATTATTCGCAAAAGTGCTGAAATTTGTTTTGCAGAACGCACCGCCACCATATTTGTTAAGGAACGTGCTGTTGCTAAACCCTGTAGGTGATGTATATGACATCTCAATAGGAGAGCCGTTCATGGACATACTTACAAAAGCGTTTCGGTCTGCTCCTGTATAAAGTGTAGGCCATCTTCCTGAACTATCATACATACTGTCAGGATTTTCAGAAATATATAATATCGGCTCATCGTTAAGAAGCTTTACAGGCATTGTCACGTAATAATATTTACCCTTTGCCTTAAAATTCACCTGATTGCTTATACTATTTATATCAATTACAGGCATATCATTCCAATTACCATAAAAGCCCGATAATGGAATACCAACATCACAGTTATCACCACCTGACAGCGTTATTTTACCGCCTACAAAAAATCCGTTCGTCATAACTGCGGATAAGCTGTCAAGCTCCGACTTGTCAAGAGTGACATTCACTGTGACATCTGATGTACCCCCTGCCTCAATTGTGACAGGCTCAAAACCCGTAATACTGTTCGTAAGCGACCTCATACCGAGGTAGCCGTTTTTCTTGACACTATCAAAGTATTTGTAATCTTCTGTCGAAAACTCTGCTTTAATATTGTTAAATGTTACGTCATTTTCAGATATATTCTTTACGGAGAATGTCACATCAAAGCTGTTTGATATATTATCACCGAGATTTATTCTGTTATCGTCTGTATTCTTAGCCGTAAGAATTACTTTTGTAGCCATAGCTTTATCAAGATTTATCAGCCCCGAGCCGACGGCAAAAGGTGATGAAATTACGCCGTTTTCCTCATATACGGTGTCTGCGGTAGATGCCAAAAGATTTTGCATAAGCGTTACCTTTGATGAGGCGGTATAAGTCGGGTACTTCTCCTCAACAAACTGCGACATAAGCACTAATGCACCCGTTACCTGCGGTGCGGACATTGAGGTGCCGCTAAGGTTAGCCATCTCGTTTGTTGGAACAGAGGAATATATATTTCCGCCCGGTGCGGAAAAGTCAACGGCAATATCAAGGTTGTCGCTTATACCGTAAGAGCTGAAATAGCTCCTGTACGGCGTTTCGCCCCTGTTGAAGATTGCGGATTTTGCCTCATATTTTAGCTGTGTTGTGTTGTTTTCCGCAACGTTTTTCTTGAGCGTTTCATATACGTCACGAGGCATAAAGAACACAGGTGTCTGGCATGTGATACTTCCGTTTGTTATTTGGTTATATTGTTTTACGATGACGATTGCCGCCGCACCTGCCGAAACGGCATTGGCAACCGAGGTTGACAAGCCGGGCTTGTTTTCTATGTCGTATCCTAAAGGAATAACGGCTGTTTTGCCCTTGACATCAGCTTTTTGTATATCCGAAACGCTTCCGCTGTCACATAAGGCTATATCTTGAAAATCATACGGAGCTTTAGCGCATAGATTTTCACAATAGTAGGTGTTTTCGTTATTATCTGTAAGATATTCCGAATAAGTATAAGTATTGTGCAGTGAGCCGACCTTTGTTGAATATGGGAATACACCGTTATCGGCGGAACTGTAATCGGGCTTGGTTGCCTCCAGTTGCGCCTTGTCGGCATTGCCTGCTGATATTACGACCGATACACCCGCATTTTCCGCATTCATTACTGCTTCCCTCATTTCTGAAACAGCATACGTATAATTTTCACTTCTGTAATCTGAACCAATACTGATATTTATTGAATCGACTCCGAATTTAACAGCATCGTCTATTGATGCAACCAAATAAGACAGGAGTATTTTTCCTGATGAGTTGGCAACACGGAAAAACAGTAACTGCGCTTCGGGGGCTATTCCCGAAACGTAGCCGTTTGCACCATTACCGCCTACTGCCATGCTGTTGCCCGCAACTATTCCCGAAACGTGACTTCCATGAATAAGCGTACCACGTACATCCTTATTCTTATCTGCGTAGTTGTATGCAAAGGGTATCTTCTCGGATCTGTATGCATCATCAACGCTCACATTTGATTTGTTACCTGCATTTATACCCTTTTTATCAATAATTGTTGAAATATCGGTTTTTGTAAATTTTGCGTTTTCAGGATTTGTGAGTGTAAAAAACGGATGTGTAAAATCAAGCTCGGAATCTATAACGGCTACAGCTCTGCCCTCACCGTTATAGCCGGCATTATACATTTTATCCGCATTTATGAGATTTCCGCCGTTTATCGGTGATACTTCTTTTTCGCTATTGCTTGTTGTATCGTCTGCGGCGTATGTACTGCCCGCCTCTAACGGCTCAGGCGCGTCCATCTCAATATCGGGGATAACCGACTCAACACCGTCCACATCCCTAAGCCGTTCCGCCTCATCTTCCGTTAAAACAGCAGTAAATCCGTTTAATACATCGGTAAAGTGCAGTCCTTCGTCATCCTCGCTTGAAAGAACTCTTGCCCTTGAACGATTAGAAAGCTGCGCCTTTACATTCGCCTGTTCTTCGAGGAGATACTCTCTCACCTCGTTTTCCCATGCATTTGTATCTGTATCATAAAACCTCACTCGGTCGGGAGAATACAACGCAGGCTCACTCATAAGAACGATATAGTTCTTTTTCTCCTCATCACTTGACGCGTATACATTTATGACAGGCAACAAGAAGCTTGCCGACACCGTAAACGCGATTACTCTTTTAATAAAATTTTTCATAATCAATCTCCATTCCGCCGCCTTGCGGTGGCACAAATTAAATTCGGTTTTTCGTGTGGTAAACAGTTTTACCAATCTTCTCCGTAATCATCATAGTCGTCCATAGCGTCATCAGCCCCTGTTGCGTAATCATCATCTTCATCATATCTGTCCCAATCAGGTTCGCCGTCGTTGTAGACGTCATCATACCCATCATCATATCTGTCTGATGAGTATCGGGGAGTATTGCTGTATGACTTTGAAGAGTAACTGCTGCTATTTGAACTTGAACTGCTTGAAGCAGGAGAATTTGAGTAACTTGAATTACTGCTGTCTGTGAATTTTTGATTTTCGTTGCGTTCCTCATCTTTGTCATCATGGTGAGAGTTGTTATAATAACTATTTTCCGCTTTATGACGGCGACAGAAATTGCTTCCCGGAGCAACTTCTTCTTCGCATCCGATTATAGCACATCTCGGCTTGGATGCGTCGATTACCAATCCTATGATAATACAGATTATAATGGTTAGTATAGTGCCCAACACTATGCCAACAGTTTTTGAGTTCTTCTTCATACAATCATTCCTTTTATGTTTACTTTAACTATCTACCATTGACAGCAACACCACCGTCTCCACGTGGGTGGTGTGGAGTGGTGGTAGTATCACTTAGCTTGTGGGCTATGATTAGCCATAAACTTAATTAATTTTTCTTTATTTCTATCATACCATTGAGAAGATAAGAAATATTTCTTGCCATTTATTGTTATAGGTGTAGCATAATATCGATCGCGCCCTAAATGGTCTTTTCTTTGTTCTGATATATTTGTTCCGTTTCGTACTTTTAGCAAAACAGCAAAGTTTATATTAAAAGCATTTTTGCAGTATTCATGTTCTTGAAGTTTTTCAATTATATATTCTGATAAAATATTTGATTCGAGTAGGTTTTTAAAATCGTTTTGAACTATGATTCCAACCTTCTTCTCTTTTAAAGAACTAATGTAATCATCGTTATGCGGAGGCGCAATATTGTTCTCAATTTTATTTGCAGAACATTCTTTATTTGTTTGCTGAATTTGAAACAATTGTTTGAATCGGTCAAGTATGTTTGGTTTAGGTTGTCCGAATTTAACATTACATTTTGCTATATGTGTCAAATCTTTTTGTTCACTTAATGCATCGCTAATGATTTCCCTTATTTGCTCTGAAACTATTTGACATTCTCTCATATAATTATGTAATTGTGCGCAATTATCCCAATGTTTTTTCCAAAGTTCACTACCAACAATGCGTTCAAAATCTATTTTAATCGGATGTGTTTGTTTTTCAAAACTCTCTAGTTTTTCTATTCTTTTATCAAGATCAGGAATATTTCTCGTTTTAGGAGAAAGTTGTGCATCGCTTAATATCCAATCCTTCCAATGTTTATTTCCTTTTGATTGATTGCATTTACTACAAGCAGGTACAAGATTATTTATTTCAGAAATATATCCTGTTGGTCGTTTGTCTCTTACAAGTGGTCTAAAATGATCCCATTCTGTAAACGTATCACCGCAATATGAGCATTTAACATTATCTTTTTCCATGCACAAAATGTCAAGAACGTTTTTTATTTCTTCTTCTGTTGGAGTAATACATGGTATTATTCCATTTACAAATGAATTTGTTATACTTGACGTTCTATTCATTATTTTAGTAACTTTTGGCATTTTAAAAACATCTGCATATTTCATATTATATTTCTCCTCTATTTTTTACGGTCGTAACAGATGCAATTAATTTTCTTCTTATTGTTCCGCATTTGTTTATCAAACTTTTATATGTAGCTTCATTAATTTTATTCTTGCGATACAATAATTCTAACCAATACTCTGTTTCAAAGCTTTCCTTCAAAGATATTTCCAATTTATTTATAAAGTCTGCTTTGCTTTGAGCGTATTTAGCCTCGTGCAAGTTCGCACCAATTGAAGAAGAACATCTCAATAATTGATTTACATATATAGAACAACCTTTAATATTATCACATATATCAGAAACTTCTACTGCGAGATCAATACTTTCTTCTCTCAATAAATTTTTATTTTCAACCATTATAATGTCTCCTTTGTCGATATACACGATTTGCGTGTTCGATATATTTTGAGTCACAAAATTCGATATAAACTCACTATGTTCGTTTTCGATATGATATAAATCTCGTTCCCAAAGGGAACATATCGAGTGCATCAGCACATATCGAATCCCTTGGGATATATAGCAAATCTCGCAAGAGATTTATATCGATGAGTACTATTTCCGACAGAGTAACACCACCGTCTCCACATGTAATTTTTAGGCTATTTCGGAAACAAGTCCAAAAACGCCGAAAAACTTTGATTTAACGGTCTTTTCCACATGCTCTATAGAATGCCGATGTCAAATCTGACGTCTCACATTAGTAGACTATTCTGTAATTTTTCAATTAGCGCTATATCAGCCGGCAGCCAATCAACGCTATACAATTCGTACTTATCAAGCCATTTTGCAGCTTCTGCTTCCTTGAGAATTATTTCTCCATCTACCACAACACACAAGAAGCAATCCATACTTAAATGGAAAGTTGGGTAATCATACTCGATGGTATCAATCAATTCACCAACTTCGATTTTTACAGCAAGTTCCTCTTGAATTTCTCTTATTAGAGCTTGCTGCGATGTTTCTCCGGCTTCAAGCTTTCCTCCGGGGAATTCCCATTTCCCCTTGAATTCACCATACCCTCTGGCAGTGGCAAAAACCTTAGTTGTATTTTCTAAAGAATCACAGATAACTGCCGCCACCACTTTTATTGTCTTCATTACATTATTCCTCTATCGATTTCTTTCTTAGTCTGAATTTATACTCTTTACGTACATTACCTGACTCATCTTTGTCATCTACATATGTATAATCCACCAAAGAGAATACGCCTTGATAGTAATATTCCTGTGGCGAGAACTTAACAAATAAGTGTATTGCTTTTCCATCACGCTCTGCGTCTACAATCGCTTTGTTGCCAAGAGTCATCTGCTGGTCGCCGGTTTTTCCTTCACCA
>JAQXXM010000097.1 GCA_029226065.1 Clostridiales bacterium | reverse complement strand
TTGCACCTTCAGCAAGAGCAGCAACTATACCGTGATATACGTATCCGCCTCTGTCGAATACAACTGACTTAATGCCTGCAGCCAATGCCTTCTCAGCTATTGCCTTGCCGACCATCTTTGCACCCTCAATGTTGGATCCGTTACCCTCAAATCCTTTTTCAACACTTGAAGCAGCTACAAGAGTAACTCCGTTCACGTCATCAATAACCTGAGCGTAAATGTGGTTTAAGCTTCTGAATACGTTAAGACGAGGTCTCTCCGCAGTACCGGAGATGTTCTTTCTTACTCTGTAATGACGCTTAATTCTCGCCTGATTTTTATCTTTCATCTTTATCATTTTAAGAACACTCCTTTCAATTATTTCTTCTTAGCACCGGTCTTACCTTCTTTACGTCTGATGTATTCATCAGCGTACTTGATACCCTTGCCCTTATACGGCTCCGGAGCTCTGAAGCTTCTGATCTTTGCTGCTGTAGCGCCTACACGCTCCTTATCAGCACCCTTTACAATGATCTGGTTGGGCTGGGGTACCTCAATTGTGATACCTGCTTCTGCCTCGAAGTTAACAGGGTGTGAATAACCCAAAGTTAAGTTCAAAGTCTTGCCCTGCATTGCTGCTCTGTAACCAACACCGTTGATTTCAAGAACTTTTGTGAAGCCATCAGTTACACCGATTATCATATTGTTTACAAGTGTTCTTGTAAGACCGTGAAGTGATCTGTGCATCTTATTGTCTGAAGGACGAACAATTGTGATTGTGTCGCCTTCGATTTCAACCTTCATTTCAGGATGAAGTGTTCTTGTCAAAGTTTCCTTTGCACCCTTTACTGTGATAGTATTATCATCAGCAAGTTCTACCTTAACTCCCGCAGGAATTGTGATAGGCATTCTACCTATTCTTGACATAGGATTTTCCTCCTTAACTTAAATTCTCTCTGCCTTGTGGGCAGGTTTTCAGTTTATTATGTTCCTTTTAATTACCAAACGAAGCAAAGAACTTCGCCACCGATATGCTCTTTACGAGCAGCCTTATCAGTCATAACGCCCTTAGAAGTTGAAACGATTGCTGTTCCTAACCCCTTTAATACTCTGGGCATCTCCTCAGCGCTTGCATAATATCTAAGACCTGGCTTTGATACTCTCTTAAGACCTGATATTACTCTTTCGCCTGACGGGCTGTATTTCAGTGTCATTCTGATAACATTCTGCTTGCCATCTTCAATTATCTGATAACCCTTTATATATCCCTCGTTAGCAAGAATATCTACGATTGCAACCTTCATCTTTGATGACGGACAATCAACTGTTTCGTGCTTTTGAGTGTTAGCGTTTCTGATTCTTGTTAGCAAGTCTGCGATTGGATCAGTGATTTGCATTTAAGTTACCTCCTTCCGCAGCAAGTGTTATATGCTGCTGACGTGTTTACGAATACGAAATTCGTTCTTCTATAATTCTCGGTTAATTACCAGCTTGCCTTCTTAACACCTGGGATCTGGCCCTTGTATGCAAGCTCTCTGAAGCAGATACGGCAGATGCCGAACTTACGAAGATATGCGTGCGGTCTGCCGCAAATCTTACATCTTGTATAGAACTGTGTGCTATACTTAGGTGTTCTCTGCTGTTTAACCTTCATAGATGTTTTTGCCATGATTTGTTCCTCCTTTAACTCGCCCGGCTATTTAGGCATTGAAGGGAGCGCCGAAAAGCTTTAATAGCTCACGAGCTTCCTCGTCTGTCTTTGCCGTAGTAACGAAGTTAATATCCATACCTCTGATTTTATCAATCTTATCATAGTCGATTTCAGGGAATATCAGCTGTTCTTTTATACCGAATGAGAAGTTTCCTCTTCCGTCAAAACCGTTTGCTGAGATACCTCTGAAGTCACGTACACGTGGTAGTGCAACGTTGAACAATCTGTCCATGAACTCATACATCTTGTCACGTCTTAAAGTAACCTTACAGCCGATTATCATGCCCTCTCTGAGCTTAAAGTTAGCGACTGACTTTCTGGCACGTGTCAGTACCGGCTTCTGACCTGATATAGCAGCCAAATCTGCACAAGCAGCGTCTATTACCTTTGAGTTTTCCTTAGCTTCGCCAAGACCTATGTTTATAGTTATCTTTGAAAGCTTCGGAATCTGCATAACACTCTTGTAACCAAACTTACTCATGAGAGCCGGTGCGATTTCCTGATTATACTTATCCTGTAATCTACTCATTATCTAAGTGTACCTCCTCTCAATCAATCGTTAAGTGTTTCGCCGCACTTCTTGCAGTACTTAGCCTTTGAGCCGTCGTCAAAAACCTTAACGCCAACTCTTGACGGCTTACCGCACTTGGGGCAAACTCTCATAACGTTTGATGCGTCGATGGGCATTTCCTTTTCGATTATAGCGCTTGCCTGACCCTGCATTCTTGCCTTCTGATGCTTCTTAGCAACTGCAACGCCTTCAACGATAACCTTGTTCTGTTCGGGGAATGCAGCAACTACATTACCCTCTTTGCCCTTATCCTTACCGGCGATTACTACTACCTTATCGCCTCTTTTTACATGCATTTTATTCATTTCCGACTTCCTCCTTAATTAAAGAACTTCCGGAGCCAATGAAAGAATCTTCATGTATTCTTTGTCTCTGAGCTCTCTTGCAACCGGTCCGAAAATACGAGTACCTCTCGGGTTTTTATCGTCTTTTACTATTACAGCTGCATTTTCGTCGAATCTGATATATGAACCGTCAGCACGTTTTGACATGTTTACTGTTCTGACAACAACCGCCTTAACAACGTCGCCTTTCTTAACAACGCCACCTGGTGTTGCCTTTTTAACGCTACAAATAATTTCATCGCCAACAGCCGCATATCTCTTCTTTGAGCCGCCAATAACACGGATACACATAACTTCCTTAGCACCGGTGTTGTCGGCAACCTTCAAGCGTGTCTGTACCTGAATCATTATGAAATCCTCCTTCCGAAATAGCTTACTTAACTTTTTCTACTATTTCTACCAATCTCCATCTCTTATCCTTTGAGAGAGGTCTTGTTTCCATTACCTTTACCTTATCGCCGATCTGGCATACATTTTCCTCATCATGAGCCTTCAGCTTGTAGGTACGCTTTACAATCTTGCCGTAAAGCGGGTGTTTTACATTATATTCAATAGCTACTACGATAGTCTTGTCCATTTTGTTGCTGACTACCTTACCTATCTTTACCTTACGTCTGTTTCTTGTTTCCACAGATATGTGCCTCCTTTCAAGCAATATAAATCTGTTTTAATAGTTAACCTTGTAACTCACGCTCGTGAACTACGGTAAGAATACGAGCAATGGTCTTCTTAACGTCAGAAATCCTCTTGGGGTTTTCTAACTGGTTTACTGCCTTTTGAAAACGCAGATTGAAAAGCTCCTGCTTGCACTCCTGCAGCTTTGCTTCGAGCTCAGCGGTTGATAAATCTCTGATTTCGTTTATTTTCATTACTGCTCACCATCCTCACGTTTAACAAACTTACACTTGATTGGGAGCTTGTGCATTGCAAGACGCATAGCCTCACGAGCAACTTCCTCTGAAACGCCGTCCATCTCGAACAATACTCTACCCGGCTTAACTACTGCTACCCAGTACTCCGGAGCACCCTTACCTTTACCCATTCGAACACCTGCCGGCTTAGCTGATACAGGCTTATCAGGGAATATTTTAATCCAAACCTTACCGCCACGCTTGATATATCTTGTCATAGCGATACGGGCTGCTTCTATCTGTCTTGATGTTATCCATGCCGGCTCTGTAGCCTGCAAACCGAATGAACCGTTTGTGACTTTGTTGCCGCGAAGAGCTTTACCCTTCATTCTGCCACGCATAACACGTCTGAACTTAACTCTCTTAGGTAATAACATTACTGCTCTCCTCCTTTTGAGTTATTTCTTCTTTCACGCTTTTCGCCATCACGACGACGGGGACGACCGCCCTTAGCGTCACGACGCTTAGCGTCTCTTGCCTGAGCCTCTGCTTCCTTCTTTCTGCCCTCAGCAACATTTAAGATTTCGCCCTTGTAGATCCAAACCTTAACGCCTAAGATACCGTATGTTGTCTTTGCCTCAGCAAAACCGTAGTCGATATCGGCACGAAGTGTCTGTAGAGGAATTGTACCCTCGTGATACTGCTCAGTTCTTGCGATTTCAGCACCGCCTACACGGCCTGATACAGCAGTCTTGATACCCTTAACGCCCATTCTCATAGCTCTGCCCATAACCTGCTTCATAGCACGTCTGAAAGAGATACGGTTCTCAAGCTGTGCAGCGATGTTCTCTGCAACAAGCTGAGCGTTTGTGTCGGGGTTCTTAACTTCCATAATGTTGACATTAACTGTCTTGTCTGTGAGTTTTTCAATCTGTGCCTTAAGTTTGTCTATTTCAGCACCGCCACGACCGATTATGATACCCGGCTTTGCAGCGTGGATTGTTATAAATACTCTATTCTGCTTTCTTTCGATACCGATTTTAGCGATACCGGCATTGTAGCATAACTCTTTAACAAATTTTCTAATCTTGTGATCTTCAACCAACTGGTCACCGAACTCGCGCTTACCTGCGAACCACTTTGAGTCCCAGTCCTTGATCACGCCGACTCTTAGTCCATGCGGATTAACCTTCTGTCCCATGAGTTAACCTCCTTCTTCTTAGTCTTCCAATTCCTTAACCACTAAAGTGATATGGCTGGTTCTCTTTAAGATTCTATAAGCTCTGCCCTGTGCTCTGGGCTGAATTCTTTTAAGTGTAGGACCCTGTGTAGCGTAGCATTCAGATACTACAAGCTTATCTGCGTCCATATTATTGTTATTTACCGCATTAGCGACTGCTGATGCGAGAAGCTTGCCTACGTAGTCACAACCTGACTTCGGTGTGTTCTTCAGTATTGCCTCTGCAACTCTTACCGGCTTGTTTCTGATAAGGTCAAGGACAATCTTTATCTTTCTTGAAGAAATACGGGCATATTTTACTGTTGCACGTGCTTCCATTTAGGAAATCCTCCTTCCAATCGTTTTGATTGTATATTCTCTGAAATCTCTTTAACGAATATTCCCTATTACTTTGATGTCTTTGCGCCTGCGTGACCTTTAAAGGTTCTTGTGGGTGCAAATTCGCCAAGCTTATGTCCAACCATGTCTTCTGAAACGAAAACCGGAACATGCTTTCTACCATCATGAACTGCGATTGTGTGACCAACCATTTCGGGGAATATAGTCGAAGCTCTTGACCAGGTCTTAACGACTTTCTTCTCATTAGCTTCGTTCATCGCATCGATTCTTTTCATAAGACGCTCTTCAACGAAAGGTCCTTTTTTAATCGATCTGCTCATTCTCTGTTCCTCCTTTTACGAACAATATAAGGACAAATTACTTGTCGTTTCTTCTCTTAACAATGAACTTGTTAGTTCTGTTCTTAGGCTTTCTTGTTCTAAGACCAAGTGCGGGCTTACCCCACGGAGTAACCGGTGCGGGACGTCCGATAGGTGATTTACCCTCACCACCGCCGTGCGGGTGATCGTTCGGGTTCATAACAACGCCTCGAACTGTCGGTCTCCAACCCATGTGACGCTTTCTGCCGGCTTTACCGATAGAAATGTTTTCATGCTGCTGGTTACCTACTGAACCGATTGTAGCCTTACAGTTAAGTGCCACAAGTCTAACCTCTCCCGAAGGAAGTCTAACCTGACCGTAGCCATTTTCCTTAGCCATAAGCTGTGCACTTTCGCCTGCTGATCTTACAAGCTGTCCGCCCTTACCGGGGTGGATTTCCAAGTTGTGGATTAGTGTACCCACCGGAATATCCTTAATGAATAGTGCATTACCAACCTTAACGTCTGCACCTTCACCTGAAACAACCTTCATACCGTCTGTAAGACCTTCAGGTGCGATTATATATGCCTTAGTGCCGTCTTCGTACTGAAGAAGTGCAATGTTTGCTGATCTGTTCGGATCGTACTCAATACCGATAACAGTTGCAACCATACCGTCCTTCTGACGCTTGAAGTCTATAATTCTGTACTTCTGCTTATTACCGCCGCCTCTGTGACGAACTGTGATTCTACCGTAAGAGTTTCTTCCGGCATTCTTATTCTTCTTTGCAAGAAGTGAACGTTCCGGAGTCTTCTTAGTGATTTCAGCAAAATCTGAAACCGTCATAAATCTTCTGGCAGGCGATGTAGGATTATACTTTTTAATAGCCATTATCCTTTACTCTCCTTTATCTATTTTCTGGGTTTCTACTTATCTTGATGAGATTACATATCAAAGAACTCGATAGTCTTTGAATCCTTTGCAAGAGTAACGATTGCCTTTTTCCAAGCAGCACGTCTACCCTCGTAACGTCCCATTCTCTTAAGCTTGCCGTCATAGTTCATAGTGTTGACCTTAGCAACCTTAACTCCGAAAACCTCTTCAACTGCATACTTGATTTCAAGCTTGTTTACAGTCTTAGGAACTTCGAAAGTGTACTTCTTGATTTCATTACCATCTCTGTCAAGTTCAACCTTCATTGATTTCTCAGTGATGATAGGTCTCTTAATGATATCGTATGAATTCATTATGCATACACCTCCTCAATCTTAGCAACAGCATCCTTTGAAAGAACGAGTGCCTTGTGCTTAAGAATATCGTAAGTGTTAAGTGTACCAACGTGTGATGCATCTACACCCATAATATTTCTTGATGACTTATAGATGTTGTTGTCAGCCTCAGCTGTAACTATAAGAGCTGATGAAACCTCAAGGCCCTTAAGCAATGCAGCGATTTTAGCTGTCTTTATCTCGTCAAGAGAAAGACCGTCTACAACGTATACAGCGTAGTCATTGTACTTAGCTGTAAGAGCTGACTTAAGAGCAATTCTCTTGATTTTCTTATTTACACTGTAGCGATAGCTTCTGGGCTTAGGACCTAAAGCAACGCCGCCGCCTACCCATTGCGGAGCACGGATACTACCCTGTCTTGCACGACCTGTACCTTTCTGTCTCCATGGCTTCTTACCGCCGCCACTAACTTCTGTACGAGTCTTAGTATTCTGTGTACCCTGTCTCTTATTTGCAAGGTGGTTTACGACTACTGTGTGAAGGACTGATTCATTAACTTCAACTGCGAAAATAGCGTCTGAAGCGTCCATAGAACCTGTCTTCTGACCTTCCATATTATATAGAGCCAATTTAGCCATTATGTTTCCTCCTTTCCAAATACCCGAAATTACGCTTTAACGGCGTTTCTTATTGT
>JAQXXM010000096.1 GCA_029226065.1 Clostridiales bacterium | reverse complement strand
GTGGTAAACGCAAAAAGCATCATTGATACCGTTATAAATATCGGTCCGAATGTGCCTAATGACGACTGCATAGACATCTGAATATACGGTGCGCCCGACAAATCAGTCGTAGGCTCAACACCTGATGTCATACACATAAATGCAGTTGCCGAACATACAAGAACAGTATCAATAAATACAGACAATATCTGTACAAGTCCCTGCTTTACAGGGTGTGTAACCTCAGCTGATGCAGAGGCGTTCGGCGCTGAACCTACTCCTGCCTCATTACTGAACAAACCTCTTTTTATACCGTACATAATACACGAGCCGCCAAATCCACCGAATATCGCTTTTATATCAAACGCTTCTGTAAATATTCTTGAAAGCACCGACGGCAATACCCTTATATTAATAAACGATACTGCTATAGCAACAAGAATATATATTGTTCCCATTATCGGCACTAAAAAGCTTGTAACCTTTATAACACGCTTACCGCCGCCAAACAGACAATATCCAACAATTACTGCAATTACAAAGCCTATTATCCACTGTGTGTATTGCGGATTGTAAAAATTATATGTTGAAAATGTCGACTGCAGATTGTATGATGCAAGCATATTAAATCCTACACCATAGGTCAAAATTAAAAATACAGAGAATATAATCGCAAGTCCACGTTTTCCGTTGCATACAGCCTCTATATAGTATGCAGGTCCGCCATAGCTTCCGCTCTTACCGTGTTTTTTGTAAATCTGTGCCAGTGTACTTTCAACGAACGCAGATGCACAGCCAATAATTGCAATTACCCACATCCAGAAAACCGAGCCGAAACCACCCAGACACAATGCTGTCGATACACCTATAATATTTCCCGTTCCAACACGTGATGCTGTAGATACCATAAGTGCCTGAAATGAGGATACTCCTCCTTTTTTATCAGGCTTATCAGTCAGCGCACGCAATTGCTCTTTAAATAACGTAAACTGTACCGCCTTTGTCCGTATTGTAAAATACAAGCCTCCTGCAATCAGAAGTATTATCAAAACGTATGTGTACAGATAATTATTAATATTCTCAACAACATTATTAATTCCGTTTACTATTGTATTAACCACTAACTAATCCCCCATTGTTTATCATTTGTCTCACTTCTCCTGCAAGGTAAAGAGAGCCGCATACGCAAACGAGACTGCCATTTGCCATATCACAAGCCGTTTTAACAGCTTTTCTGATATCAGATTCTGCAATACATTCTGTTTTGTTTGCCTCGCATATTGATTGTATTTCAGAGCATTTTAGTCCCCTCGGCATATCTAATTCCGTAGCAACAACTTTTCTTGCAATTGTACAAAGTTCTTTAATACATTCTCTATAATCTTTATCCTGCATCATTGTCAGAACAAGAATAACATCACGATTTTCCGATATAAGTGATTTTTTTAATGCACGTATTCCGTCTATATTATGACCGCCGTCAATAACGATATCAGGTGTAACAAACTCATACCGTGCCATCCAGTGTGCATTTTTAAATCCGTCTTTTAGAGCATCGTCACTGATTTTATATCCGTCTCTACGCAACACATCAACTATTTCATATACTACGGAGGCATTTTCCGCCTGATATTCACCTTTTAGCCCAAGTTTATACTCCTTACCTTTGTATATAAACCCAGATTTCGTTTTGAGTGAATTACCGCACACTATAAGTTCTGCCTCGGCTTTTTTCGCCTGCTTAGCTATAACAGACTGCACAAGTATGTTCTGTGCCGTCACAACCGTAGTACCCGATTTAATTATTCCGCATTTTTCAAGTGCTATTTCCTCTATTGTATCACCTAAATATTGTGTATGGTCAAGACTTATTGATGTCAAAGCGGCACAAACGGGCGCTGGTATAATGTTTGTAGCATCAAGTCTGCCGCCCATTCCCGTCTCAAGCACTACTATGTCACATTGCAAATCCGCAAAATATTTAAGTGCTACCGCCGTTATAAACGCAAATTCAGAAACTGAAATATCGTTTGCTTTCATTGTATCTGCCACATTGGTTATATACCGTGCCAAATCATCATCCGATATATTTACATTGTTTATCTGTATGCGTTCATTGAATACCTCAATAAAGGGTGAGGTAAATAATCCCGTTTTATAACCCGCGTTTTTTAGTATCTCCGCTGTCATACGACATACAGACCCTTTTCCGTTTGTTCCTGCTACGTGTATGAATTTCAGCTTGCTCTGAGGCAAATCCAATAAATCAAGTAGTCCGCCGAGCTTTTCATTGCCCAGCGGACGCACAAATTTCGGTATAGCATGAACGTAATCGATTGATTCGATATAATTCAATGTCAAATCTCCTTACATTTCGCCTATAGACTTTATACTCTCTAATACCTTATCAAGCATAGCTCTGTACTTTTCGCCCTTTTCACGTTCTTCATTAACAAGCTTTTCAGGTGCCTTCGCCATAAATCCGGGGTTGTTGAGTTTACCCTCAACACGCTTAATTTCACCCTCCAGCTTTTTCTTCTCTGTCGCCAATCTTTCAAGCTCCTTTTCCTTGTCGACAAGCTCGCTCATAGGCAGATATATCTGTGCCCCGTCAACTACGATGTTTACAGCATTTGCATCAATTCCGTCATTTGTATCGGTCACAACCACTTCACTTGCAGATGCAAGCTTTATAAAGAACTGCACTCCGCTTTCAAATATTGATTGTTTATCGGTAACTATAATTGTCTTTGCTTTTTTTGACGGTGGAACGTTCATTTCCGCACGGCGGTTTCTTATAGCGGTAATAGCATCCATAATAAGCGTCATTGCTTTTTCGTCATCACCAAAGCATAAATCCTCTCTGTATTCGGGGAACTTACTGATTACAATGCTTTCGCCCTCATGCGGAAGATGAAGCCATATTTCCTCTGTGATAAACGGCATAAATGGATGCAATAACTGCATTGTATGCGACAATACATAAGTCAGAACGTACTGTGCAGTCTCTGCCGTCGGATTTTCCTTATCGAACAATCTCGGCTTAATAAGCTCAATATACCAGTCACAAAGGTTATCCCAAATGAAGTTATATATCTTCTGCGATGCAACGCCAAGCTCAAAGCTGTCAAGGTTATCTGTAACCTCTTTCACAAGTGTATTGTAAAGTGACAAAATCCACTTATCCTCAAGCTGAAGTTCTGACAAGTCAGGAAGCTTATTTTCTGTTATATCAAGATTCATCAATGCAAAACGTGACGCATTCCAAATCTTGTTGGCAAAGTTTCTGCTTGCCTCAACACCTGGCGCACCTACTATCTTATTTACATTCGGGTCGGGGTTCTGACCGTTTGGTACAGGCGGCTCGTATGTTACAGGGAAACGCATATCGTTACCGGGTGCAACACCTGTTACAAGAGTAAATCTTAATGCATCGGCACCATACATTTCTATTATCTGCAACGGATCAACACCGTTACCCTTTGACTTTGACATCTTCTCGCCCTTACCGTCACGTACAAGCCCATGAATGAACACGTGTTTAAACGGTGCAACACCTGTATGCTCGCAAGCAGAGAATATCATTCTCGATACCCAGAAGAATATTATATCGTAGCCTGTTACAAGTACGCTTGTAGGATAGAAATAATCTAAATCCTCTGTCTTTTCGGGCCAGCCAAGAGTTGAAAACGGCCATAGAGCAGATGAGAACCATGTATCTAATACGTCCTCCTCCTGACGGACAGGTTTTCCACACTTAGGACAAACAGTTATATCCTCCTTAGATACTGTCATTTCTCCGCAGCTGTCGCAATAAAATGCAGGTATTCTGTGTCCCCACCATAGCTGACGGGAAATACACCAATCGTATACGTTCTCCATCCAGTTCATATAAATCTTTGAAAATCTTTCAGGAACAAACTCCGTATGTTTTTCGTTTACCGCTTTTATAGCCGCCTCTGCAAGAGGTTCCATTTTAACAAACCACTGATCTGATACGATAGGCTCAATCGTCGTACCGCAACGATAACACTGACCGACATTATGGCTATGCTCCTCAACCTTTACGAGCAGTCCAAGTTTTTCAAGGTCCTCTATCATTGCTTTACGACATTCGTAACGGTCCATACCCTCGTACTTACCTGCATAGTGGTTCATGGTAGCATCATCGTTCATTACCTTTATTATAGGTAAATCGTGACGTTTTCCTACCTCAAAGTCGTTGGGATCGTGTGCAGGTGTAATCTTAACACAGCCTGTTCCGAACTCTTTATCAACATACTCATCAGCCACTACGGGTATTTCACGATCTGTAAGTGGTAAAAGAAGTGTCTTTCCTATTATATCCTTGTATCTCGTATCTTCAGGATTTACCGCAACCGCAGTGTCACCGAACAACGTCTCGGGCCGTGTGGTAGCTATTGTAACGTAATCGTCCGTACCCTTTATCTGATACTTGATATGCCAGAAATGACCGTTCTGTTCCGTATGTTCAACTTCCTCGTTTGACAGTGCAGTAATACAGTTCGGACACCAGTTAATTATTCTCGGTCCACGATATATTAAACCCTTATTATACAAATTTACAAAGACTTCACGAACCGCTTTTGAACAGCCCTCATCCATTGTAAAACGTTCTCTGTCCCAGTCGCATGACGAACCGATTTTTTTAAGTTGATTTATAATACGGCTACCGTATTTCTCTTTCCAGTCCCATACACGCTCCAAGAATTTTTCTCTGCCCAAATCATAACGTGTAAGTCCTTCCTCTTCTCTAAGCTGTGCCTCAACTTTAATTTGAGTCGCAATACCTGCATGGTCAGTACCGGGCACCCACAATGCCGAGTAGCCTTGCATACGTTTATATCTGACAAGTATATCCTGCAAGGTTTCGTCAAAGGCGTGTCCCATGTGAAGCTGTCCCGTTACGTTGGGAGGCGGGATTACTATAGTAAACGGCTTCTTATTTTTATCTGCCTCTGCATGGAAATATCCCTTTGTTACCCAGTTATTATATAATTTATCCTCAAATTCCTGAGGGTTATAATTTTTTGCAATATTTTTTGCGTCTTCCATCAAACTATCCCTTTCGTACAATATTTCTATCTTATATTATCGCATTTATTTCGCTTTTTGTCAAGTCTTTTTCACCATAATATAAATTTTCTGCATATTCATCTGACTATCCGCATATACATAGTATATAATGCAAACTAAGGAGGATTTTATCATTATGGATATTTCAAACAACCAAGCACAGGTAACAGGCGTTATAATGGATGAATTTACTTTTAATCACGAGATTTACGCAGAGAAATTTTACACATTCACCCTAAGTATACCAAGGCTTAGCGGTACAGACGATTCCGTACGTGTAATGGTATCGGAGCGTTTGCTCTCGGGCGAGGATTTCAAAGTCGGTGACTGTGTGGATATTGAAGGTCAGTTCCGTTCATACAACAGCTATGAGCAATCGGGCGAAAACAGGCTTGTACTAACCATTTTTGCAAAGGACATCAGGAAAAACACAGATGAAAAGAAACATAACCCCAATTCACTTTATTTAAACGGCTATATCTGTAAAGCACCCGTTTACAGAACAACGCCCTTTGGCCGTGAAATTACAGATTTACTGATCGCCGTAAACAGAAGCTACAACAAATCCGATTACATACCAGTAATTGCGTGGGGCAGAAATGCACGATATGCAAAAACTCTTAATGTCGGCGATAACGTACGTGTCTGGGGCAGAATACAGTCACGTAACTATCAAAAGCGGATAAGTGATGATGAAGTGATTACAAAAACGGCATACGAGGTTTCTGTAAACCGTATGGAGCTTGCAAGCGATGAAAAGGATATATCTGAAGTATAGCATTTAAAAGAGGAGATGTATAATAAACCCTCGCCCGACAACGTGCATCAGCACGTCAATGGGCGAGGGTTTTTATTGTTATGGATATTTACTTCTTCCACAAAAGCCGTTTGTAGGCGATTGTAAAATGCAATCGCAACTCGGAATTATGAATGCGAAATTAGGAATTATATAAAAATCCGTGAGGATTTTATCATTCATTCCTAATTATGAATTATGCATTACGCATTGTAAAAAGCCGTTTGGGGAAAGAGAAGCAAGCAGATTGTGCGTATGCTCGAACGCCGTGTACTCAATGTACATAAGTGAGTGCAGACGTACAAGATGCGATGCTTATCTTTTCCCAAACTTATATTTGTGATGATTTTACACTATACTGCCTGCCCGTATGATCTATCGTAAAAAATTCCTTATAAATCAAATCCGATACATTCACAAGCCTGTAGTTTGATTTCAGACCTTTTAATATCTCGGGCAGTATTTTAGCTGTCAGTTCAGTGCCGTTATGAAGCAATATTATATCACCCGCTTTTGTCTTTGGCACAACACGTTCATATATCTCGTTCTGTGTCGTTTCAACATAGTCAAGTCCGTCAACAGACCACTGTATACAAGCTCTTCCGCTGTTCTCAATAGTGCTTACAGCTAAGTTGTTATATGCTCCCGACGGCGTTCGGGCAAGAACAGGCTTTTCTCCTGTTGCACGTATAACAGCTTTGTCGCACTTTTCCATATCAGCAATGATTTCATCTGCACTCATCTTTGTATAATCATTATGGTTATAGGAATGTATGCCTATCTCAAATCCGCTTCTATAAAGCTTATTTAAAGAATCAGCATAATCCTCCGCCCACTTACCCGTAACAAAAAATGTTGCGGTGCAGTCGTTCTCTTTCAGTATGCGGATAATATCGTCAATATCATCGTCATTCCACGCACAGTCAAAAGTAAGTGCAATTTTATTATCGGCACGCTCTACGCTGTAAATAGGTATTTGCCTGTCGCCTGTCAAAAAAGTCATAACTGCTCGTCCCGATGTCAAAACCAGTGTTACAGCCGCCGCTATAACAATTAAAGAGAATACTATTTGTTTTTTATTAAGAACTATAAATCGCATTTTCTATGCCTCCTTTGTATAATCACATTAATTATATTCATCGTGTGTAATTATAAGAACATATTTCGACCGACAAATTCAGTCAAAAAAACTTATACATACATATACACAGCCTGACATATTTATAAATAGAACAAGCAAAAATACATAATTCGAGGTGAAATACTTTGCCATACCATGATATAACCGCAAACGAAACCATTGATAAACTGAATACGGATGCAAAGAAAGGGCTTTCCGAAAAAGAATCCCGAAACCGTCTTAACAAATACGGCAAAAACGTAATCAAGGATAAAAAGAAAAAAGGGTTTTTTAAACGTTTTTTTGCACAATTTGATGATTTTATGATTATTATACTCCTGTGTGCTGCAGGAATATCCTTTGCAACGTCACTTTTGTTTGGTGATGGGGATATGACAGAGCCTGTAATAATACTCGCTATAGTAATTCTTAACGCATTTTTAGGTGCCTTTCAGGAACTACGTGCCGAACACTCGCTTGCGGCATTAAAAAAACTCTCCTCTCCGACCGCAACCGTAATACGTGACGGTAACGAGAAAAAGATAGCATCAGATTTACTTGTTCCGGGTGATATAATACGAATACGTCAGGGTGATATTATCAGTGCTGACTGCCGTCTCATAAAATGCGAAAGTCTGTACGTTAACGAGGCATCGCTCACAGGTGAAACAAGCGAAATTCACAAAGATGCCGATACCGTATGTGATACCTTAACTGCTCAGGCAGAGCTGAAAAATATGGTAATGTCATCAACCTCCGTCACACGGGGAAGTGCATTGGCGGTAGTTACTGCAACAGGTATGGATACGGAGGTCGGAAAAATCGCATCTATGCTTATTAATACAACAGAGGAGGAAACGCCTTTACAAAAAAGGCTTGCCAATACAGGAAAATCATTGGGTATTGCGTGTCTTTTTATCTGTGGTATTATTTTTATTATAGGAACTTTCAAGCATATACCGCCTTTAGAAATGTTTATGACATCTGTCTCACTTGCTGTTGCCGCTATCCCCGAGGGTTTGCCTGCTATAGTGACAATTCTCCTTGCCCTTGGCGTTGTGAGAATGTCTAAGCATAACGCTATTGTAAGACATCTTCCGTCTGTTGAGACATTAGGCTGTGCAACAGTTATTTGCACTGATAAAACAGGTACATTAACACTAAATGAGATGAAAGTGTCCGAAGTATGGTCGCCTAATCCACAAAATACAATACGGCTATCCGTTCTGTGTTCTGAGGACGGCGAATATATAAACCCCACCGACAAAGCAATTCTCGACTGTGCCGCCTCCTACAGTATTGATGCCAAAGCATATAAATCCGCCCATAACAAACTCGCTGAACTGCCATTCGACTCATTGAGAAAACGTATGAGCGTTATATGCGATAACAAGCTGATTGTTAAAGGAGCATTGGAGTGTATACTTCCAATATGCAAAAAAGTTGAAACACGTTCAGGAACCGCCACGCTCACAAAAGACGAGGAACGAAAAATCATTCGTGAAAACACAAGTATGACCGAAAAGGCATTGCGTGTTATTGCTGTTGCATATAAAAACTGCTCATTTAAAGAAGATATATACGATGAAACCGATTTGATTTTTGCGGGGCTTATCGGTATTTACGATCCACCTCGTCCAGAGGCTAAAAGCTCGGTATTAACGGCACAAAAAGCGGGAGTTCGCACTATAATGATTACAGGCGATCATGCCATGACCGCATCTTCAATAGCAAAAAAGACAGGTATATTAAGTGAAAACGGTCGTGTTATTTGCGGAACAGAGCTTGAGTCCTTTACAGATGAGGAGCTTTGCGAGGCTGTAAAAACCTGTAATGTTTTTGCACGTGTAACACCTGAACATAAGCTGAAAATAGTAAAAGCCTTAAAACGTAACGGAGAAATATGCGCAATGACAGGTGATGGTGTCAACGATGCACCTGCTCTTGAGGGCGCAGACATAGGATGCAGTATGGGCATAAGCGGTACGGAGGTAGCACGTTCAGCATCTGATATGGTCCTTACAGACGATAATTTTGCAACTATTGTTTATGCAATTAAGGAAGGCAGAACTATATATGACAACATAAAAAAGACAGTGAAATTTTTACTGTCAACGAATATAGGTGAAATTCTTACAGTAATGTTCGGGATAATATTCGGCTGTAATTCTCCTCTGACTGCAATTGAGCTGTTGTGGGTAAATCTTGTGACCGATTCATTACCTGCCGTTTCACTCGGGCTTGAAAAGGCTGAAAAGGATATTATGAAACGTCCGCCCATAAATCCTAAGCACGGCATATTCTCCCCGAGCCTATGGGCAGAAATTACCGTAGAAGGGCTTTTAATAGGTGCGCTTTCCATCCTTGCCCACTCCATAGGAATGTACTTTTCAAAAAACGAAGTGATTGCACGCACAATGGCATTTTACGTGCTTGCAGTGTCACAGCTTACTCACGCCTTTAATATGCGTACTTCAAGGTCTGTCATTAAAGATGGCTTATTTAAAAATAAATATCTTGTTTTATCATATCTTGCAGGTGTCATATTACAGCTGATGCTTATGTATATACCCACACTTTCGGACCTGTTTAATATATCAGCACTCTCCCCTGTTTATTTAGGGATTTCAATTGTACTATCGACACTTCCGCTGTTCTTTGTGGAATTACAAAAATACATTAATTCACATCTTATAAACAAAGGGTAACAAATTGAGGGGGCTGTTGCCTTCAGCCCCACAAGGAGCCGTTGCTAACGCAACGCCCCCTCATACTATAATTGTGCATAATAAACATTGACTCTTTTAAAGTCTTATTTTAAGTTGTTAATTTTTAACATTAAACAATTTTTTGAAAAAAAAGTGTTGACAAACGGACTGTATTTTGCTATAATAAGTCTTGTCGTTGAATGACACTGAGTGTCTATGGGAGTTTAGCTCAGCTGGGAGAGCATCTGCCTTACAAGCAGAGGGTCACAGGTTCGAGCCCTGTAACTCCCACCACATTCATTCATTTAAAATGATACGGTCCGGTAGTTCAGTTGGTTAGAACGCTAGCCTGTCACGCTAGAGGTCGTGAGTTCGAGCCTCATCCGGATCGCCATTTGCCTCTGTAGCTCAGTCGGTAGAGCAAGGGACTGAAAATCCCTGTGTCGGCGGTTCGATTCCACCCGGAGGCACCATTTGCGGGAGTGGCTCAGTGGTAGAGCGTCACCTTGCCAAGGTGAACGTCGCGAGTTCGAATCTCGTCTTCCGCTCCAAACAAAAGACGCTTTACTGCGTCTTTTGTTTTCAAACGGCGTCATAGCCAAGTGGTAAGGCACGGGTCTGCAACACCCTTATCCCCCGGTTCAAATCCGGGTGACGCCTCCAGAATAAAAGACACCTGTAGGGTGTCTTTTTTCGACTATATTATTGATTTCGGTGATTTATATGAAGCATATAAAAAGATTTTTTACCGCAATATTGGTTATTTTAATTGCTTATGTAGTAATAAATTACAACACAAGCTTTTTTACAGATATATCTGCAACAGTTCCGTACCTTGAAGAAAACTATCCCGAGCTTGCCCACTCTATAAGTTCAGTTTCAAAGAGGATTAATTCAAATATATCGCAAATTCCTACACCACGTGAGCTGTTGGCAAGATTTCAAAATAAGGAATTGCCTATAGACCCTGAAGATGTCGCTCAAAATATTTACTATTCAAGTAATTCGATGCTGAATTTTTATGGCAAACGCAATATTTCAGTTGTCATTGACGGTGATATAATTGATGTATACGGTATTTCCGACAAAGAAAGCGATAAATATATTGTATACCGTTTTCTTGACGAAAGCGGAGAATCACTGCGTCAGGAAGTCGATGTATGTGACAGTGACGGAGAGTTCAGAAAACAGATTCATATTCCTGATAATGCATACCAGTTTACGGTATTTACAGGACCTGAGCAATACGGCGATTATGAAAGCATCGTATATGACTACATCTATCTCACCCAAGCATCAGATGGT
>JAQXXM010000095.1 GCA_029226065.1 Clostridiales bacterium | reverse complement strand
TTGTATGTATCTCTGATTTCCGGGTGTTGATAATCTCAACATTATCTCGCCCAATGTAACTATTTTTGCCATTATATTATACCTCTCTTATAGTTCTGCTCTTGCCTTCTTAATATTTTCAATGAATTTTTTAGCCGTCTCTGTAATTGCGTTATAATCGCCCGTCTTTGCACCCTTTGTCAAAGATGAGCCTGCACCTACCGCAACAACTCCTGCCTTTATCCACTCACCTACATTATCTGCCGTAACACCGCCTGTAGGCATCATCTGTGCCTGCGGAAGCGGTCCTTTAATATCCTTAATAATCGTCGGGCCGTAAAGGTCAGCCGGAAATATCTTGATTATATCCGCACCTGCCTCCATTGCTGTAATAACCTCTGTAATCGTTGCACAACCGGGCATATACGGTACTCTGTAACGGTTACAAAGCTTTGCTGTTTCAAGATTAAATGCAGGTGAAACAATAAAGTTTGCGCCCGCCAATATTGCAAGTCTTGCCGTTTCCGAATCAAGCACCGTACCTGCGCCAAGCATCATTTCTCCGTTCTTATACTTGTCTGCCAAAGCCGCAATAACCTTGTCAGCACCGGGGACAGTAAAAGTCAGCTCTATTCCTGTACATCCGCCCGCAAGACACGCATCGCTAATCTTAATTGCTTCTTCTGCACTATTCGCACGAACAACCGCAACAAGACCGCAGTCTGTCAACCTTGTCAATATCTCTTCTTTACGTAACATTTTCCGAAATCTCCTCTCACTTTATTATATCCATTATATCACAGCAATGTCATTTTTTCAATAGAAAAATAGCTGTTTTGATTGATTTTTTTATAAATTTATTGTATAATAGCTGTGAGGGGTGATATTTTGTACGGATACGATATTTTTCACGAAAAGCTTATGACTACATTGATAAACAGTGTAAGAGAAAATTCAAATGCTAATACGTATATATTTGAAGGTCCTAAGGGGCTTAAAAAGCACGATGCGGCACAGCTTTTTGCAAAGGCATTAGTTTGCTCTGATGTTAATAACGCACCTTGCTGTCGATGTCCAGCATGCCATGAGGCACAATCGGGCTCACATCCCGATATTGTATTTGTCAACTGCCCAAAGGATAGAGCGACCATTGGTGTGATACCTATACGTGAAATGATAACGGAATGTCTTATAAAGCCGTTTTATAACGGACACAAGGTATTTATAATAAATGATGGTGATGCTCTCACCCCTCAGGCGCAAAATGCATTTTTGAAAATAATTGAGGAGCCTCCCCAATATGCCGTATTTATTATAGTATGCTCAAATGCTTCTGTATTGCTTGAAACGGTACGATCACGTGCAGTAAATATAACATTCAATCCCGTATCAGATGAAATAGTGCGGAGCTATATTGAAAAAAAATATCCAAATGAGCCTCGAATAGACTTCCTTGTTAAATACAGTATGGGTATTCCCGGCTATGTCGACACACTTATAAACCGCGGGGATTTTGATACTATGCGTGATGAGGTGTTGACATTAATTCCTCGTTTGCTGTCAAAAAACAAGGCGTATGCGTTTGAGGTTTCTGCATATATAGATTCTCACAAAGAGAACGCATCGGAGATATACGATATGATGCTGATGTATCTTCGTGATGCAATCATATATGCATCAGGCGAAAGCGAAAACATTATAAATACCGATAAACTTGAAAAAATACATTTACTTGCATCAAACTATTCTATGCGTATTCTTGTTCTTGCTTCAGATGAGATTATGCTTGCAAAGAAGATGCTTGAACGGTACGTTAAGGCATCAGCGACGGCATTGCATGCGGCACTGAAAATCAAATAAGGGTATAAAAACAGGATATACAGCGAACCGACCTCCCATCAGTTAGATTTTCGGTCTAACCTTTGGGTGGTCGGTTCATTTTCTGTCAAATGATCAGTGCTGTTTTTTCACATCACCTTTTTTTACGTATCATAGCACCTACTGGTACACACTCGTCACAGTCAATTGTAATTATTTCCTCTGCGTGCGGCGCTACGGTGACAGACTCGCCTTTTTCATTTTTCATATTCTGCGCTGTTATAGTTATATACGGCTTTTGAGGCTGAATTATTTCAAGCTCATCACCCTCGAAAAATCTGTTTCTCTGGCTTAGCGTTACACGTTTTTCCTCCGCATTATAGCCTGTAACGACTCCTACAAGCTCGTAATCACGTATATATGAGCTTGTATCATACACCTGAGCATCACTTGACGGTCTGCCGTAATAAAAGCCCGTAGTATACGGACGGTGGCTGACCTTGCTCAGCTCCGACAGCTCATCGGGATTTAAAACATAATTTTCAGGATCGGCACAGTATCTGTCTATTTCTCGTCTGTATGCGCCTACTATTGTCGCAACATAAAATGCCGTCTTAACTCTGCCCTCTATCTTAAGGCTTGAAATACCGCTTTGTACAAGCTCGGGAATGTGCTCAATCATACACAAATCCTTGGAGTTAAATATAAACGTACCACGTTCATTTTCAAATACGTCAAAATATTCACCCGGTCTTTTTTCCTCAACCAACGAATAGTTCCAACGGCACGGATGTGCGCAAGCGCCAAGATTTGAGTCTCTGCCTGTCATATAGTTTGATAAAAGACATCTGCCCGAATATGATATACACATTGCGCCATGTACAAACACTTCAAGCTCCACATCAGGCACCTTGCTCTGTATTTGGGCAATCTCTTTAAATGACATTTCACGTCCGAGAACTACACGTTCTGCACCCAGCTTACGCCACATATCAACAGTCATATAGTTCGTGTTATTCGCCTGTGTACTTATATGCACAGGTATTTCAGGTGCAAGCTCACGTATCATATTAAACAAGCCTAAATCCGCTATTAAAACAGCATCAAACCCCAACGGACGTATCTCGTTTATAAACTCACTAAACTTTGGTATATCTCTGTTATGTGCAATGATATTTGAAGTCAGATATACTTTCTTTCCACGGTCATGAGCATATTTAAGCCCTTCCTTCATATCTTCAAGCGAAAAGTTTTCTGCCGCAACACGCAGAGAAAAAGCATCGCCACCTATATATACGGCATCTGCACCGTAGTCTATTGCCGTTTTGAGTTTTTCAAGGCTTCCACCGGGAGCCAGTAGTTCAGGTTTTTTCATATTTATGATTATTAACTCCTTTCAAAAAAACCGTTTCCTTCGGTTTATATTAAGTTAATTCCATATCCCAAAACCTTAACGGTTTTGCTTTGTGAGGACAATCTGCTGCCCATAGATGTCAAATGCGGCACAGACATACCCGATATATTAAAGCTTGACACAAATTCATATTCGTATTCATA
>JAQXXM010000094.1 GCA_029226065.1 Clostridiales bacterium | reverse complement strand
TTCAGGATTACCGTACATAACGCCTACCTTTTCACGCAGCTGATTGATAAATATAACAACAGTACCTGATTTTGAAATTATAGCCGTAAGCTTTCTTAATGCCTGTGACATAAGACGTGCTAAAAGACCTACGTGTGAATCACCCATTTCACCCTCTATTTCAGCCTTTGGAACAAGTGCCGCAACAGAGTCGATAACGATTACATCAAGAGCCCCCGAACGTACAAGAGCTTCACAAATATCAAGTGCCTGCTCGCCTGTATCAGGCTGTGCAACTATGAGGTTATCTATATCAACGCCAAGCTTTTGTGCATACACAGGATCAAGAGCATGTTCAGCATCAATAAATGCTGCCTCTCCGCCTTTTTTCTGAGCCTCAGCAACAACATGAAGTGCAACCGTAGTTTTACCCGATGATTCAGGGCCGTATATCTCTATAATTCTGCCTCTTGGCATACCTCCCACACCTAATGCCATATCAAGAGTCATAGAACCTGTTGGTATAGCATCAACGCTTGAGACGTGAGTATCTCCAAGCTTCATTATAGAACCTGTACCATATTCTTTTTCTATTACCTTAAAAACCGCATCAAGTGCTTTCTTCTTTTCTTCATCAACAACACGCTCTACGGGTGCTTTTGTACTTTCTTTAGCTTTTGCCATTGCTCATTCTCCTTTATCCGAACATCTGTTTGTTATATTTCTATTATACCAAACAAAACATAACTTGTCAATACTTTTTTTCACATTTATGACCATTAAATTTTTTCCAAACTTTTTAATCAGGATAAACCTCAATAAGTTCGATGCCGCCTATAGCCTCTTCTTCAAGCCGTTCGATATCAAGAACAGATTCCGTTCTCTCTATAGTTGAACGTTTTGGATTTATTGTCGGGTGCTTTGGCGTAAACACTGTACAGCAGTCCTCGTAAGGCAATATTGAGGTTTCGTATGTGCCTATCTCCTCTGCCCTTCTTATAACTTCTATTTTATCCATTCCAATAAGCGGCTGAAGTACAGGCATATCTGTAACTGCGTTTGTAACGTCAAGTGCGCTCAATGTCTGACTTGCAACCTGACCTACACATTCGCCTGTTACAAGTGCTTTTGCGCCGTTCTTTCTCGCAATCTTTTCTGTTATGCGCATCATAAATCTACGCATTATAAGCGTTGTATGTTCCTCGGGGCAATTGTCACGAATTTGAAGCTGAATATCCGTAAACGGCACAATGTATAGGTTTATCTTAGATGTATACTGTGCAATAATTTTTGCAAGAGATATAACCTTTTCCTTTGCACGATCAGAAGTGTACGGGAACGAAAAGAAGTTTACAGCATCAATCGTTACACCGCGTTTTGCAATCATATAACCTGCAACAGGGCTGTCAATTCCTCCCGACAAAAGAAGTGTAGCCTTTGAGCCTGAACCGATAGGCATACCGCCCTGACCTCTGACCTTTTTCTCGTCAATATAGATATATGCCGCAACGTCACGAACCTCGACCTTTACGGTAATATCAGGGTTATGCACGTCACATTCTATGTTTGGGAACTTATCGTCAAGCCATCCGCCAAGCTCTATGCAAATTTCTAAAGAATTAAGCGGGAACGTCTTATCGGACCGTTTAGCCTCAACTTTGAACTTTGCAGGTTTGTCTAAATCCTGACCAAGATACTCCATTGCCGTTTCCTTTATTGCATCCATTGTCTTGTCAGAAACTGCCGCACGTGTTATTGATACAAGTCCGAACACCTTTGACATTCTCTCAACAATTATATCTGTTTTATCTGCATCAAAATCCTCTACATATACTGTTGCCTGACGTATTGATATTTTAAAATCAGCAACGTTTTTCAATGCATTTTTTATATTATCAAGGAGCATTTTCTCAAATTTAGGACGATTTCCGCCCTTTAAGATAATTTCTCCGTATTTTGCCAAAATAATTTCCTGCATATTTTATATCCCCTTTATTACATATATTTACGTATATTTTTTACCTCTTCAGCTATTTTCTCTGATGCGTAAACTATCTCGCTGTCCGTAGTATTCTGAGAAAAGCTTATGCGTATAGCTCCGTCAATTTCTTTTTGAGATGCGCCCATTGCAGTCAGAACGTGGCTTGGCTGAGGCTTATGTGATGAGCAGGCAGAGCCTGTTGATACATATATTTCATACCTCTCAAGAGAATGAAGTAATATTTCCGCTTTTATTCCTACAAACGATACGTTAAGCACACTGCCTGAATTATTTTCACACGAGCCGTTTATCACAATATTATCGAGTTTTTCGGATAACAGATTTTTCATTAATGTCCGTTTTCTACGCATTTCATCTGCATCGAAACTGCACTCCGACAGTGCCGCAGAAAAAGCAAGTATACCGCCCACATTTTCCGTACCCGGACGTATTTCATTCTGTTGTTCTCCGCCGACTATAAGAGGGCTTATGCGTGTTTTTGTATATAAAGCACCGCACCCCTTAAAGCCGTGTATTTTATGGGCGCTGATACTTACTGCGTCAACTCCAAGCTGTTCAGGTTTTATAGGCAGCTTGCCGAACGCCTGAACACAATCGCAATGAATTACGCAGTTTTTCGCTTTTTCACGTGTAAGACGTGATATATCCGATATAGGCTGTATTACACCCGTTTCGTTATTAGTATGCATAACACTTACAAGGATAGTATCATCAGTCAACGCCTTAGAAAACTCGTCTAAATTAATGACACCGTCTCTATTTACACCTACATATACTACATCAAAACCGTCCTTTTCAAGCTTTTTAAACGCTTCAATGACAGACGGATGTTCTATCTTAGATGTAATGACACGGTTTCCACGTCTTTTTAACGCATCTGCGGTGCCGAGAATTGCAAGATTGTTTGCCTCTGTTCCACCTGATGTAAAATATATGTTTTTCTTATCCACACCGAGAGTCTTTGCAAAATTTTCCTTTGCACCGTTTATTAGCTTTTCCGCTCTTAATCCCGCACCGTGCAGTGATGACGGATTACCGAACTCCTCTACCGACATAAGCATCGCTTCTGCCGCTTTTTGCGACGGTTTTGTGGTCGCCGCATTATCTAAATATATCATATAGTTTGTCCCCGTTTCTGCCGTCTGAGAGCGGCACAAATCCACTGTAAATATGCGTGTATGCTTACTGTCCGTCATTTATAAATATCAGACCGATACCGCTTTTAACAGATACTGTACATATATCTTCTGTAATTATATTACTGTTGCCTCTGCCCTGCCCGAAATACAGTGTATCACAGGACAACGGATAAAACAGTCCATTTGCACTAACGCCTTTTAAATCACCGTATACAGGTATAATAGAAAGTGTTTTTCCTTTTTTACCTTTAAAGGTCTGACTGCTCTTTAATAAATAAATCTCGTTATCATCATCAATTAAAGTTATTCTTTCATCTTTTACGAGCTGAAAAATATTAGTAAATGTGTGGTCAAGCCTTGAGCCTGTCATACCAATGAGAAGTATCTCGCTGTAGCCGTTTCTAAGTGCGTAATCTATCGCAATTTCACCGTCTGTGTAGTCTTTTTGTGTCGGATAAACGTATGTTGTAATATCGTCACATTTTTCACTCGAATCGAAGTCACCGACTGCAACATCCGCTTTTACGCCAAGGTGTTTCGTATGTCTGATACCTCCGTCGGCACAAACGATAAAATCATCATCATTAAGCCTGGATTTTATATACTCGTAATTACGTATATCACCGTTGCCAATTATAACTGCACGCATTTTTCCAATATCCTTTTAGCATTTGCCGTTATATCTCCGCCAAATACGGCTGTACCTGCAACTATAACGTTTGCCCCTGCGTTAATAGGTGACATAACATTATCCGCACCTATACCGCCATCAACCTCAATATACATATCATCTCCCGCTTTTTCCCTTAAAGTCGATATTTTACTCTCCATATCAGACATATATTTCTGACCGCCGTAGCCTGGCTCGACTGTCATACATAACACCATATCAACCTTGTCTAAATACGGATATACCGACTCTGCAGGTGTTTTGGGGCTTATTGCAATTCCTGCCTTTTTTCCGTTAGAGTGTATCAAATCTATGCACTCCATCGGTTTTTCTGTAGCTTCGATATGGAATGTAACAATATCTGCACCTGATTTTATAAACCGCTCAATATATCGTTCAGGCTCTGTTATCATAAGATGCACATCAAAAACCATATCAGTGCATTTACGCAATGATTCTATGACAGGCAATCCAAAACTTATATTAGGCACAAATATACCGTCCATAACATCAAGATGCAAATATTTTGCACCGCCATCCTCCGCTTGTTTTATATCTTGCGAAAGCTTTGTAAAGTCTGCCGCCAAAAGTGACGGTGATAATATTATTTCCATATTTTTTTACCTCGCTGTATTTCATATAGTTCTTTATAGGAGTTGTATCTTGAAACAGGCATTATTCCGTGCAATACTGCATCTTTAACGGCACAATCAGGCTCGTCAATGTGCGCACAGCCACGAAATCTGCACCCTGTACCTACATTCCTTATTTCAGGGAAACACTGTGCAAGCTCTCCTAAATCGACATCCTGTGCCTCAACAGATGAAAAACCCGGTGTGTCAAGAACATACCCTCCGTCCTTGACTTTAAATAGCTCAACGTGACGTGTCGTATGCTTGCCCCTGCTTATCTTGTCCGAAACCTCGCCTGTCTCTAAATTTATACCTGTTATATGTGACAAAATCGTAGATTTACCCACACCGCTTACACCTGCAAACGCTGCCGTTTTGCCTTTTATTATCTCATACAATCCGTCAAGTCCGTTATTCAGAAGTGCACTTACACATACTGTGCGATAGCCTGCATTACTGTAAATTTCCTGTAATTGTGATGTATCTGCCAAATCCGACTTGTTAATACATACCACAGCATCAATATGATTAATTTCAGCATTAACAAGCATCTTATCCGTTACAAAGGTTGCAGGCTCAGGATCCTTTGCCGCAACTACAACCACAATAAGATCAATATTGGCTACCGCAGGACGTATCAGGCTGTTCTTGCGTTCATAAATTTCAACGATTGAGCCTTTGCCGTTTTTTACTTCTATTTCAACATTATCGCCTATCATAGGGATTATATGTTCTTTTCTGAAACGTCCCCGTGCCTTACATTCAACTATTTCGCCGTTTTCTACCGCAACATAGTAAAAGCCGCCGATACCCTTATATATTTTTCCTCGCATTATAAATTAACACTTTCTTCTTTTATCAGCACACCATCAATATACGTCTGTATCTTAACAGTTCCCGAGCCTGATATTTGCTGAACAATCTTACCCTCACTCTTTGAATGGGTGCTGTTATGCAATACATTGCCGTTTGCAACTATCTTTACGTGTACCGTCTCACCTGCATCATCGGGTATCTTTACAGAATACATCATAGTCGAGGGAACATCAACTTCTGATGGCGGATTTGTAGCAGTCGGCTTTTGAGTTGTCTGCGTATTATTATCACCATTTACCGTCTCATCTGTTTTATCAGCATCATTCGGCTTTGCTTCCTCTGTTTTTTGCGGTGCTTTTGTTTCTTCCGTAACAGATGATTTTGAGCCTGAACTTACAAACAGCTTAACTTTTCCCGCAGGGTTCATGTGTGTGCCCATAGACGGAGTTTGTCTGACAACAATTCCTGCTTTTTTATCTGAGTCTACAAAATCCACTTCGCATACTAATCTCAGTGCTTCAATTTCACGTTTTGCTTCTTCTAATGATATGCCCGTTACGTCCGGGACCTCAGTTTTTCCGCCTGTAGCGCCCATAGAAACGGACAGGATTATTTTTTCCTGCTTATCAAGCGTTTCGCCCGCAGACGGAAACTGGGCTATTATCACATCTTTCGGCACCGAATCCGAATACGTGTATTCAAGCTCAACATCATAGCCGTGTCTGTTTGCACTCTGCTCTGCCTCTTTTACCGACATATTCACCAAATCAGGCACAGTCTCCGAGAATGGGTTTGCAAACAGGAATATCATCCCCAATCCTATCATTACAAGTGCTGCGGCTGTTGCAAATGCCAAAAGAATGGCGTTTTTCTCCGATTTTTTCTTTACAACCTTTTCTCTGCCCTTTTCTCTTACACGCATTTCACGCTGATGTGTTGCGTTTGATGATTTATTTGTATTGTTGTTTTCCGAATTATCATCAAACTCTATATTCATAAAACGATCCTTTTCCTTTGACGGCAGGCTTTCGTCTGCAAGTACAGCACGCAAATCCTCCAAGAAATCCTGTATCTTCTGATATCTTTTGCCCGGCTCTCTGTTCATCGCCTTCATAGTGACATACGCTAAATCCGACGGTATATCCATATTGACACATTTAACATTTATAGGCTCTGATTCAATATGCATTAACGCAACAGAAACAGGATCATCTCCGTCAAAAGGCACTCTGCCTGCAAGCATTTCGTACAGCACCACGCCCAACGAATATATATCAGACCGAAAATCCGTAAAGCCGCCTCTTGCCTGTTCAGGTGAGATGTAATGCACACTGCCCATTGCAGTACCGCCTGCAATAGCCTTATCACCCTCTACAGCCTTTGCTATACCAAAATCCGTTACCTTCAGCGTTCCGCTTGAATCCATTATAATGTTCTGCGGTTTAATGTCACGGTGGATAATGTTACGCTCATGCGCCGCCTGTATACCTTGTCCTATCTGTATAGCATAATTACACGCCTCCTGCCAGGGTAAACGTGGATTCTTTTTTATGTATTCTTTCAGCGTTTCGCCGTCAACAAGCTCCATAACCATATAGTTAAAACCGCCATGCTCACATACATCGTATACGGATACAACATTCGGGTGGACAAGACTTGCAGACGAACGTGCTTCTTTTATAAAGTTTGATACAACCGCACTCTCACTGTCAAACGCCTGACGCAACACCTTAACCGCTACATCACGATCAAGAACACCATCATGTGCCTTATACACTATAGCCATACCGCCTGTACCGATTTTTTCTAAAATCTTATATCTATCATTGAGTGTCTCACCGACAAGAGTTTCAGTATTATGCATTTGCGTCTTCTCCTTCCATTACAACTACAGTTATATTATCCTCTCCACCACGGTCATTTGCAAGCCTTACAAGTTCTTCTACACAGCTTTCTGCTGTACGCTCCATTGTATTTTTATATAGTTCCCAATCCTCTACCTTGCCATGTAAACCATCGGAGCATATAAGAACTTTCTCACCGTTATAAGTTTTTATTCCTAAATCTGCCCTGACATCCTTTTCAACACCCATAGCTCGTGTAATATAATTACGTCTTGGATGTGTTTTTGCTTCTTCGGGCGTTATCTGTCCCAATTTTACAAGCTCCTGCACATACGAATGATCCCGAGTTATTTGTTCTGCCTTATCATCCATCATATACGCACGGGAATCACCTATATGAGCATATATCAAAAATCTGTCACGTATGAGGCACAGCGTTGCCGTAGTACCCATACCCATTACGCTTTCATTCTCACACGAGTAGTCAAATATCTGATTATTAGCCGTTAAAAATGCTCTGTTTAATATTTCCTTTACCTGGAAATGGTCTAAGTCATCGCTAATGTTCTCCTGTATGTATTCACTTACAATATCAACAGCCATTTTACTCGCCACCTCACCTGCAAGATGACCGCCCATACCGTCTGCTACCATAGCATACGAATACTTATCGCAGGAGTAATATATATAACTGTCTTCGTTAATTTTCCGTACCTTTCCCACATCAGTTAATGCTTGAATATTCAATCCGTACACTCCTTTCGCTCCGAAATGTTTAAGGTTTTCTTCCTAAGCTGTCCGCATGATGCGGATATATCCGAACCAAGCTCACGACGTATTGTTGCGTTCACTCCGCAATCGGTAAGATGCTTTAAGAACGCATTTATCTCATTTTTAGAGCCTTTTTTATAGTTACGCTCATCAACCTTATTGACAGGTATCAGATTTACGTGTGCCGCAAGCGGCTTTATCTTACTTGCAAGTTCTGCCGCATTTTGTTTACTGTCATTGACTCCGCTTATAAGCGAATATTCAAAGCTCAGCCGCCTGTTTGTTACGTCTTTATAATGCTTACAAGCCAAAAGAAGCTCGTCCATTTTATATCTGTTATTTATCGGCATAATACTGCTTCTTATTTCATCGTTTGGTGCGTGAAGAGAAATAGTAAGTGTTATGGGCATATTTTCCTCCGCAAGCTTATATATACCAGGCACTACGCCACACGTCGAAAGAGTTATATGCCTTAGACCTATATTGACACCCTTTTCATTGTTAATATTGCGAATAAATTTTATTACGTTATCGTAATTATCAAGTGGTTCGCCTATACCCATTAATACTATATTTGATATCCTCTCGCCCAGGTCTTTTTGAGCAAATATAACCTGGTTTAAAATTTCACCCGCAGTGAGAGAGCGATACAATCCGCCTATTGTAGATGCGCAAAATCTGCATCCCATTCTGCATCCCACCTGTGAGGATATGCAAATAGTCAAGCCGTGATGATACCGCATAACAACGCTTTCTATGCAGTTGCCGTCAGGAAGGCGGAACAGATATTTGACTGTTCCGTCAAGTTTTGATACAAGCTTATTCTCTATCTCAAGAGTTGACACGTAGCTTATCTCATTAAGCTTGTCTTTTAGCTTATTTGATATATCCGTCATCTCATCATAGCTTGTAACACCTTGATTAAGCCATTTATAAATCTGCCCTGCACGAAACTTTTTCTCACCAAGTCCTACTATAAACTCTTCAAGCTCATGGTATTCAAAATCCTTTAAATCTATCATTTCTTATCCAATCTGCATACGTAAAATCCGTCACAACCGTCTATATGCGGATAGAACGTCTTTTCGTATTTCTTCACAAAATCTTTATGCTCTTTTAGGAAATCAGAAATTCTTTCCTCATTTTCTTTCTTATTCACAGTACACGTTGAGTATACAAGACATCCGCCTTGTTTTACGTAGTTTGCGCCATTATTGAGTATTTTCTTTTGTATTGTGTAAAGCTCGTCTAAAGCCGTATGTGATAGCTTTATATCGGGTTTACGCCGTATAATTCCCCAACCCGAACACGGCACGTCGCAAAGAACTCTGTCTGCTGATTTTAAAAACTTATCGTTTGGGATAGATGCATCCATTACATCAGCTTCAATTGATGATATACCTAATCGTTTTGCCGATGCTTCTATAAGCTTTATTTTATGCGGATGAATGTCAAACGCTAAAATATTCCCCTTATCACCCATAAGCTCAGCTATATGTGTAGTTTTGCCTCCCGGGGCAGAACACATATCTATTACAGTTTCTCCCGATTGCGGTGCTAATACAACCGACGCTGTATATGCACCTCTGTCCTGTGGGGTAAAAAAACCGTCAAGGTAGAGTTTGTTGTCTGCAACATCAAAGCCGTCAGTCTCAATCAGTCCCTGCTCCGTTTTCTTATTGTCTATTCCTATATCAGACAACAACGAAGAAAGCTCGTCTGCATCTGTCTTTAACGTATTAGGTCGCAATGTGACAACGGGCGGTATATTCAATGCCTGCATAAGCTGTTGTGCAAACTCATATCCGAACTGTTCTGTAAAAAGCTCGGTCATTTCGTTGCTGAATGAATATTTTACGGCAAGATTATCATCAGGGAATACGCATCCCTCTCTCGATACTGCACGCAAAATTGCGTTTATAAACTTGTCCGAGCCTGATTTACAATACTTCTTCGCAAGCTTTACACTCTCGTTTACTGCGGCACTTGTCGGAACTTTATCAAGATACATAAGCTGATATATGCCCATCTCAAGTATTATTTTCACGTATCTTGCAAGCTTTTTAACCTTTATTTTTGAATATTGTGAAATTACATATTCCAAAGAATAATGATATGACACAACACCGTACACAAGATTTGTAAAAAAAGACTTTTCCGTTTTATCCATTCTGTGACACTTTTTCATCATATCTTTTACGGCGAGATTTGAATACGTGCCGTTATAAAAAATATCGTTTAATGCTAAAAGTGCCGCTTCTCTTGCGCCTATCAATCACGCCTCCTGTTTCCCGAAACAAGCATAAACAGTCTTAATATCTGTAGTGCCGTTGCCGCCATTGATGCAAAGTATGTCATAGCCGCCGCACGAAGTACCTTTTTAGTTCCGCGCAATTCGTCCTCGTCAAGTATTGCCATATTATATAGCGTGTCTATAGCACGTGCACTTGCATTTGTTTCTGTTGGCAGTGTCACAATCTGAAACGCAAGTACGGCACAGTACAGAATTACACCTATCATTGCCAGCTGTTGGGATATAAACATACCTATCAATATTATTGGTATTGCCATATAACTGCAAATATTTACAGCCGGAACCATTGCATTTCTCACCTTTATAGGCGTATAGCCCACCTGATGCTGAACTGCGTGACCGCACTCATGTGCCGCAACGCCAAGTGCGGCAATAGACGTAGAATTATACGTAGACTCAGACAGTCTTATAACGCCCTCTTTGGGGCTGTAATGGTCGGACAGCTTACCTGATATACGTTCAATCCTGATATTATAAAGTCCGTTTGCATCAAGTATTTTTCGTGCCGCCGCAGCACCCGTCAGTCCACGTCTTGACAATACTTTATCGTATTTTCTGAATGTTGCGTTTACATTTGTAGATGCTATCATTGTTATGATAAGACCTATTATAACAAGTATATATGTCGGATCATAAAACCAATACATAAAATCCGCCTCCTGTTTTAATCTGCTCCTAAAATAATATCTGTTTCTATATTGTGACCTCTTGCGTAATCTTCGATATTCATACGCTTTAAGCCTGCAAACTGTACCGTTTTAATGAAAATTGCACCATTTTTGCAGGCCACCTTAAGTCCCTTGTTCTTTTCTATGCCGAGAATTTGACCGGGTTTTCCCTCGCCCTCGGTTTTTTCAGCCTCATAAATCTTGAAAGTCTCGCCCATATACGTTGTATAAGCACCCGGAAACGGACTCATAGCGCAAATCTGCTTTGAAATCTGCGTAGAGCTTTTCTCCCAATCAATGCGAGATGTTTCCTTTGTGATTTTTTCGGCATACGTGCTTTTTTTGTCATCCTGCTTAGTATATACCGCATCGCCCGTCTCTATGTCTTTTATTGTTTGTACAAGCAAGTCTCCGCCTATTTTTGCCAATCTGTCAAACAGCTCCCCTGCCGTTTCATATTCGCCTATTGCTGTGCTTTTGACGGCTATTATATCACCTGTATCAAGACCTTTTTCCATTTTCATTATACATACACCCGTCTCATCATCGCCGTTTAATATGGCACGCTGTATGGGTGCGGCACCTCTGTATTTCGGTAACAGTGACGCGTGTACATTGATACAGCCGTATCGTGGGTAATTCAGGATATATTCAGGCAAAATTTTGCCGTATGCCGCAACAACTATTATGTCAGGGTTAATCTCCTCTAAGGTTGGCAAAAAGGCTTCGTTCTTTAATGTTTCGGGCTGATATACCGTCAAATCCGCCTCCTGTGCCGTAACCTTTACATCTGTCGGAACAAGCTTATGTCCTCTGCCCTTCGGTCTGTCAGGCTGAGAAACGACTCCTACTATTTCATTTTCTGATTTTATAAGCGATCTAAGACTTTCCGATGCAAAATCGGGCGTACCCATAAAAAGTATTTTCATCACTCTGCTCCTTTTGTGAATTTAGTCAGCATCAACAAATTTTGTTACGTGTGAGGTGAAAACAACACCATCTAAATGGTCACATTCGTGGCATATTGCACGTGCTAAAAGTTCCTTACCCTCTAATTCAAACTCTTTTCCGTGACGGTCATAAGCACGTACCTTTACGTAGTCAGGTCTTTCAACCTCACCATACACACCTGGGAAGCTTAAACAACCCTCGTTTCCCACCTGTGAGCCTGATTTTTCTATTATTTGTGGGTTTATGAGCTCAATTCTGCCATCGCCTACGTCTATAACTACCGCCCGTTTTATTATTCCAACCTGAGGTGCGGCAAGTCCGACACCGTTGGCTTTTGTCATAGTATCATACATATCATCAAGCAGTATTGCAAGCTTTTCATCAAACTTAGTAACTTCCTTGCATTTTTTA
>JAQXXM010000093.1 GCA_029226065.1 Clostridiales bacterium | reverse complement strand
TCTGCTGACTTCTCACAGTTCGTTGTTACTCGGCTAATGATACCGCTGTGAGACCTCACGGGATAAGTCATAATTCTTTCCTCGTCTACCTGCCTGATTTACCCTTTGAGCTTACGTTTGCCTTTTTGGGCTTCACTGTCTATCGTCAGCTTACCCACTCAAAGAGCCTTGGTATCAGGTTTCTGTCCGTCAGGCTACGATTTCGCTATTGCTTTTTCTCTCCCACACCTCACGATGTGAAACTTGCAAGTTGCTATCGGGTTCGTCGGCAACTACGCCCCTTTGGACTTTCACCATAGAATTATGACATGCCCGTCATACGACACACAAGGGAGCTGCCGCTAACGCAACAGCTCCCTTCTTTAGTTTTCGAATTTCAAAATTCCATTTTCATCATTTGTTGCAGTAGCAAACGTCATTGTACCTGCATAACGATTTATTGGTTTAAAGCCTGTAAATATAATCTTATCGTTCCATACGGCACCTTTAGGAACTGAGTCGCATGGAATTATAGGATTTTCAGGCATTTTCCAACCGTCAAGCGGTTTTTTGGATACCATGTAATGAGCTTTGCCTTTTAAACTGAAAATCAAATAATAATAACCATTGTATTTTATATAATCGGGACATTCAGGTTGGTCTGAACTTTCTGAAATATAAATCGGTTTTTCTGTTTCCTCCCATTTATATAGGTCTTTTGAAACCAGATGTGCAAGACAACCTTTGTGTTCGACTTCATAGCTTGTAGTTAAAAACATATGATACAAGCCATCATCTGATAATATCACTTTGGGATCTCTGGCACTTTCTCCGTGATATTTACTTGATAATACAATTGAAAAATCATTATCCTTCTCAAAGTGATAGCCGTCTTTAGAAATGCTTCTGTGTATCGGAGCTGACGAGTGATCAGCCATTCTCACTGTATAGAAAAGATAGTGGATATCGTCTTTTTTTACCCATGACCCTGTACAAATTGAACCTTCGTACGGCTCGGCTATATCAACTGCCATAGGATGTATTTCCCACGTTTTAAAGTCGTGTGTGGAAATATGTTCCCATTGATGCGCTCCGTTGCCCCACTTGCTTCCGTGATGATGCCTGTCTTTTAAATACAGAACGTGATATCTGCCATCACAGACGTACGGCATACAATCACCCACGAAAACGTTTTCCTCCGGTTTCCAGCCGTTCGCATTTTCAAATGTTCCTATAACGGCAGGCTGAATGCTTTTTTCATAAAAATATTCAGAGACAGAAATGTCTATATTGCTTTTTATCTCATCATCTTTTGAAAACAGGCAGTTTCCTGCAGGCCATTCCTCATCCTTAAGTGCGTTATTAACCCAAAGTTCAATGCGAAACGGCATAAGTATAAGTTCTACTTTATCATTTTTTTTGATATCAGATTGCAAAGACAGCGGTCGTTCATTATAATCATAATATACATTGCAATTGATTTTATTATCTGAAACATTACATTCAAACGTTTTACTATCGTTTTTAATTGAGTGCAAAAACACATTTTCGTCAGATATTTTAAACTCTATTTTTATATAATTTTTCATCACTTTGTATCCTCCCTGTAACTTATAAATTCAGATGCCTCATAAATATTCCCCACAAAACCTGCGGCTATTGCCGCAAACAGTGCCGTACCCACAGATGCCTCTTCTTTATTGTATGATACATGAACGGGCAATCCGAACATATCCTCAATCACTTGCTTCATAATCGGGATTTTTCTAACCGCATTGCCTGATGCAACAATCAGCTTTTTCTCAGTATTTGTCGGCATAAAATCATATAACTCTTTACAAATTCCGTTTACAAAACCTAATGCAAGCTGACCGGGTGTAAAGTTTTCTCTTGTAATGTTAAGTATAGAGCCTTGTATATTCGGATCGCTTCGTTTTCCGCCAAATAATGTGTTTACAGTAAGCGGTTTTTTATTCTGTTTATATGCATCATAAGCCAGTTTGTTTAAAGTATCATATTGCGAAGAATTGTCTGAATTTGATGCATTAACATAACTTCTGAAAAAACTTTCAAGCAATGCATAAGATGCTCCGCCGCAAAGTGCTGACCCGCATAAAAGGTATTTATCTTCAGAAAGCGGACGAAGTTCTAATATGTCATCTGTTATGCAGAAATCAGACATAAAAGAAATCTGACTGCCCGTTCCTATATTAACTAATACAGTTTCATCAGGATTACCAACAGCACCAATAAAGCTCGCCTGATTATCTCCTATAGCAACTGCTACGGGGATATTTTTGTAATTGCCGACAATTGAAAATTCGTTTGTAACATCGGGCAGAGCTATATTATCCATTCCAAGCTTTGAGATTGACTCTTTATCAAACGACAACGTTTTTACGTCAAAAAGTCCGAAGCTTGCCGCAACTGAAGCATGTATCAATGGACGATTTTGATTTGTAAGATTCATTACAACGTAATCCATTATACTGCAAAAGCTGTATGTATTTGAAGGTACAAGCTGATTTAACAGGTTATAATAATGAGTGGCAAAGCCAAATCCCGTATAAATCATTTTGTTTGTTACTTCATAAATTTTTTCGCAATATGTACAGCTGTTTTCGAGAATTTCATCAGCACGTTTATCCTGCCAGGTAATCAGAGGAGAAACGGCATCTCCTTTCTTATCAACATATACAATTCCATGCATCTGACCCGTAACCCCGATGGCTTTAATGCAGGGATACCCCGTAATAATCAGTTCAACGAGCTTTATAACCTTATCATAAATCATTGTCGGATTTTGCTCGTTAAAACAAGGATTGGACGATTTTATACCTGCACCGTTATCTAATGTATATGTTTCTACATTTGTCTTGTTTTCTATATCAATAACAGCCGCACTGATAGAGGTTGTTCCTATATCAATTCCCAACATTAAGGTATCGGATGGTGTAAAAGAATTGTATGTCGTTTCTTCAAATTGTAAATCTAAATCATATTGTTCTTTTTCATAATTTTGAAAAACGGCTAAAACATCTTCAAACATAGTTGAATAGTTTCCATACTCATTTTCAACTTCCTTTTTTCTTTTGATAAGCAGTTCTTCAACTGTAATCATATTACCAAACAAGAGCTTAATATCTGAAACCGAAACTCCGCACGAACGTAGCATTTTTATTTTTTTCAAAGTCAAAATGTTATCTTCAGAATACGAACGATAGTCGTTTGTTTGTCTTTGAACGGATAACAGCCCTTTGTCTTCATAAAAACGAATTGCCTTTTTAGTCAGTCCTGTTCTTTTTACAACATCATTGATTAACATATCATACAATGTTCCTTTCTGTAGGCATAAATCTTATATCTATATTATAAACCTTCACCATAGGTGAATGTCAATACTTTTTATAATATATTTTATAATAATTTAAGTTTTCATAAATTTCTAATATGCAAGAATTATTGAGGTTTATTATAACATTCAATTGATTTATACAAAAATTCAGACCAACACTTTTGATGTTGGTCTGTTTGTTACGCTATTATTTATATTGAAAAACTTACTTTAGGCTTTATTTTAGTTATTGAAATTTAAGCATTTACATTACATAACCTGATGTAATCCAGGCATATCCGCTCCCCCAATATATCTGTGTACGGCCGTTCTGGTAATTGCCTGTAGGAGTTACCGAAGTACCATTTTTAATTGTCGTATAGTACGCATCTCCATAAGCCGATTTCCAAACATACACGCTACCTAATGATGCATTTCCTATATAGTGTGTAGAGCGTGAATAATTGTTGCTGTAGCCTACATATCTTGACGTAATCCATCCGTAATTACCATTATATTTTACAAGAGTTCTGCCGTTTGATGTATGACCTGTAGTATATATCAATGTTCCGTTAGAAATAATAGTGGTGTAGGCATCTCCTGCCGATGCTGTCCAGAAATATACATTACCTGTTTCAGCTCCGCTTACGTATGCGACCGACAGGCTATTGTCGTATGCACTGTAATCGTATGCATTTCCTGCATGATACACATTAGATGATGTATTATTCTCGTTTAGTCTGCTGTCAATATTTGCTTCAAATACCCGGTAGTTTCCTCGCTGATTGTCGTTCATATCTTCTTCATTAATTGAATAAAGTTTCTTTTGCGCACCCTTATAGTCACCGTTGTCATACAGTCTTTTTACCTCATTGAGCTGTTCATCTATTAATTGGGATACATCGTTTGTATTATCTGTTGTCTCAGATACAATATCAGATTCCTCATTTTTTGATTTATTTATATTATCAGTTATGAATAAGCCTGCTATTACTGCCAGTAAAAGCGTAGCGACAACAGCTAAAACAATTACAATAATTTTCGTAGTATTTTTTGATTCAGGCTTATTGAAACTCATATCGTAGCCGCAGGTAGGGCAAAATCTGTCATACGCCGTTAAGTTGCTTCCGCATTTTGGGCATCGATTCGATGCGTATGTATTGTTGTACTGTCTTTGTGTCTGCACTTGTTCAGCATTGTTACTTGTCCATTGTCCATTATAATTATCCATAATCTTTCTCCTTTGTAATTCATACCCCCTGCTTTTTATAACACAGGAAATTGCTCGTTTTGAGTAAGCAATTTTGCTTGTTCAAAAAACACACCTATATGCACTTATTATATCCTAATCCCTTGTTTTTGTCAATAATGCAACTTGAATTTAGCTGTATCTTTTAATTGCCCTGGAACAGCACTTGCGTACGGCATCATTTGTAAGCTGTCCCATATCATCTGCAATACTTGCCCATGGTTTTGCTTTAATATATCGCTGAGTAAGGCACTCCGCAACATAATCATTATCAATCGAGCCGATAAACTCATCAGCCATTGCCTTAATCTCCAGAAATCTTTCACTGTCAGCTTCTGACAATACCTCACCATGTCTGATGCGTCTGTTAAATTCAAAGAGCTCTGCTAATATTTCTTTCATAGACAACACCTCCGCCTTAAGAAACCATTTTTTCATCTATGGGTTTGCGTTTGGTCCAACCATCTAAAAATTCCTTATCAGTTTTATAGAACGGACATTTTCCGCATAAGTCAAACCCGTCTTTGTCAATATTATAAAATTCTTTCAATACGCTGCAAAAAATCTTTTTTGAGCCTGTCACACAGAAATGACAGTCACGTCTGCGTCCTAATTCATCTTTATTTTCCATAATAAACTCTCCTGTCTGCCGCCCTGCTTCGGCTGTTATTCTAAATTTGCAGAGTATACTTATAAAACATAGATATAATTATCAGCTATTTCATTTAAAATTTGCCGATGTGCCTCGTCCTCACAGTCCATACAGTATACAGTGTTATCTAAAAGATAATAGGAGCTTCCTGACTCTATTACTGCACCGCATGAGAAACAGCGCAGGCTTGATGACTCATTATCCTCACCATAATTTCCTGTTACGTACCTGTCAATGTAGTTGGGCAGGCTTGAATTTCTTACTCCGTAAATCATAATTATCACTCCTCAAAAATTGTTATGTTTTGTTTTGTAGACATATATTACCACACAAAAGTGCAATTGTCAAGGACATTTATGGTACATTAGCTATATCCATATTGCACATTAGTGCAATTAATTGTTGACAAATGTTATAAAATGTGTTAAAATGTGTACATACAATATATTAAGTAAAGATTGGAGATTGTTATGTATTGGCTTACACAACTTCGTGAATTTAAAAATGAAAAAGGTATAACCTACAAAGAAATATCCGAACACACAGGTGTAGCGCTTACCACCGTTGAAAAGCTTTTTTCCGGGCGTACAGCAGACCCTAAACTTAGTATGGTGACTAAAATAACACAGCTTTTAGGTCATGACGTAACCGAACTTATACCCGGCAGTACGGATACACTTTCACAGCACGAGAAAGTTATATTGTCACGTTTTCGCAGTCTTGACGAAAGTGGGAAACGTCGTGTATCGGATACTATCACCGCCGAGCTGTGCCGTATTGCCGCCGAAAAGAGTGCCGCTACGCAACGTTACAGCCGCATATACTACGATTTTCCTGTATCGGCAGGTACGGGCGAGCTTCTCGACAATCGTACGGCAGTTATAGCCGAACTTGACACAGAGCCTCCCTACGGTACTGACTATATTTTGAGAATATCAGGTAACAGTATGGAGCCTGATTTCAAAAACGGCGATTTTGTTTATGTGCATAGCTGTGAAAATATCCAATACGGAGAAATTGGCATTTTTGTAGCTGAAGGAAGTGTATATATGAAAGAATACACTCCTCAAGGTTTAAAATCGCTTAACCCCGACTATGAAATGATTAAGTTTTTTGACGATGTACGTTGTCTTGGTAAAGTCATTGGTATATTAGAAGGCAAAATATTCGTATAAATGTAATCGACAAATATTGACAATGTTCTCTTTGCGGTGTATAATAGATGGAAAAGAGGAAATCGACATTATTGGGAGCTATCATGAAAAATAAAGCAGATATCGTCATTGTTGGCACAGGTGTTGCAGGTTTGTACTGTGCATTGAACTTACCGCATGACAAGGACATATTATTAATAACAAAATCCGAGATTGATAAAAGCGACTCATTTTTGGCACAGGGTGGAATATGTGTCATGTATGATGAGTCTGATTATGATTCGTACTTTGAAGATACTATGCGTGCAGGTCACTATGAAAATCGAAAAGAGTCTGTAGATATAATGCTTCGCTCGTCACGTGATGTTATAGACGAGCTTATCAGTATCGGCGTAGACTTTGCCAGAAATGACGACGGCTCATTGAAATTTACCCGTGAGGGTGCTCACAGTCGACCGAGAATATGTTTCCACGAGGATACAACAGGAAAGGAAATAACACAAAAGCTTATTTGTGCCGTACGAAAGCTTAGCAATGTACGAATAATTGAAAATCTGTCAATGATAGACATAACCGTAACCGACAATCGTTGCACAGGCATAATAGCTCGGTATCCTGACGGTACACTTACGCAGATACAATCAAAGTTTACTGTTTTTGCTACAGGCGGCATAGGTGGATTATTCAATAACAGCACAAACTTTGCACATCTTACAGCCGATGCAATTGCAATCGCCCTAAAGCATGGTATTGAGCTTGAAAATCCTGACTACGTTCAAATCCATCCCACCACGCTTTTCACAATGACGAAAGGCAGGAAATTCTTGATTTCAGAGTCTGTACGTGGCGAGGGTGCAATATTGCTTGATGCGAATAAAAATCGATTTACAGACGAGCTTCAGCCCCGAGATGTTGTATCAAAGGCTATCTGGAAACAGATGAAAAATGACGGCACACATCACGTGTGGCTCTCTATGAAACCAATTCCCAAAGAGGATATTTTGACTCACTTCCCCAACATTTACGAGCATTGTCTAAATGAGGGATATGACGTTACAAAAGAATGTATTCCCGTAGTTCCCGCACAACATTATTTTATGGGCGGAATTAAAGTTGACAAATACTCCAAAACAACAATGGACAACCTTTATGCCGCAGGCGAAACGTCCTGCAACGGTGTTCACGGAAAGAACAGACTTGCAAGTAATTCTCTGCTTGAGGCTCTTGTTTTTGCAAAACGTGCGGCACTTGATATTGCCGAACATTTTGATGAGTATGACGTTATTGAACAGACTGTCAAGCTTGATGATTACATAGACTGCGACAAGGATTATCAGAAAATAGCACGCCGAGAGATAGAAAGGATAGACGACGATGAATGATATAACGATGATAATGAACGCTGATGAGCTTATATTATCAGCATTAAAAGAGGACATTTCAAGCGAGGACGTAACCACAAACGCTGTTATGCGTGAATACAAAAAAGGCACTGTGGAGCTGATTTGTAAAGAGGACGGTATTATTGCAGGGCTTGATGTATTTAAACGTGTCTTTACGCTTCTTGATCCCAATACTGAATTTGAAATGACTGTTAAGGACGGAGATGCTGTTAAAAACGGCGATAAAATAGGCACTGTAACAGGTGACATACGAGTTTTACTGTCAGGCGAAAGAACAGCCCTTAACTATCTTCAAAGAATGAGCGGAATAGCAACATATACAAATTCAATTGCAAAGCTTTTTGAAGGCTCGAAAACGAAGCTTCTTGACACACGAAAGACTACTCCGAATATGCGTATATTTGAAAAGTACGCTGTCAAAGTTGGCGGCGGTCACAATCACCGCTATAACCTGTCGGACGGAGTTTTACTGAAAGACAACCACATCAATGCCGCAGGCTCAATTACAAACGCTGTCAAGCTTGCAAAGGAATATGCACCGTTTGTACGTAAAATTGAGGTTGAGACTGAAACTCTTGATATGGTACGTGAGGCAGTAGAGGCAGGTGCTGATATTATAATGCTTGACAATATGACACACGAGACCATGGCAGAAGCAATTAAAATAATAGACGGCAGAGCGGAAACTGAATGTAGCGGTAACGTAACACGTGAAAACGTTGAAAAGCTTATTGATTTAGGCGTTGACTATATCTCCAGCGGTGCATTGACACATTCTGCGCCGATTATGGATTTGTCACTTAAAAATCTACACGCAATCTAAAAATACAACATATATCTCCCCATCACATATCTCTTGTAGATATTTTTTTAGGAACCAACTATAAGCAAAATTGAGGCACGCCGCTGTGCCTCAATTTTGCTTAATCTTAAGTCTCTCACCATCACCGAATTTGGTAAATACTGTATCGTTGCCGTCTTTATATGTTTTCCAGCCGTCGCTTGTTGTCTCTGCCTCACCCTTTACACGAACAGACATCATTCCGCCGTCAAGGAATTTGATAACGGCACTATTGTTATTTGATTTGATATTCGCCGGAACATTCACTCCTTTTATATTAAGTTCCTCGCTTACACCTGTTTCAATTGTTACAGTTTTATCAAGTGATACTGTCAAGGTGTTCTTCTCTGCACTGTATACATTTGCATCGGTCAAGTATTGCGATGCATCAACATCGTCTGCAAAAACAATTCTGACGCCTATACAGTCCGTATACCTTTTATCGTATAATCTCCGACTGCTGTCTCTTACGCTCTTTGATATTATAATCTTGCCGTCATCTGAGATATCGGCTTTTATATCGGTATTATACGCAGCAGAGGTTGCCTTTGCAAGCTGGTCTTCTCGCACAAACATATAATCGTACTTATCAACAAGCTCACCCACCTTATCGGATAATTTCTTCTGTCCGTCTAAATCCTCATACATATAATCGCAATGATTATAAAATAACAACGGCATTTTATACTTCACTGTAGTATATGAATGTGTCCCGTCACCGTGCGGAGTATTGCACGTTTCAAAAACCAAATAATCTAAATCCTTCATATACATAGGCATCGGAATTGCGTTCTCGGCACAGTTCTGCGGTACAAACGCACTTTCGGGCAGAGTTGCTCCGCTGTTCCATAATAATCCTGATTTACTCTGTGAGTCAAATGTACCCGCATAATCAGGATTATATCCGTTTATTCCGCTCTCGTCATAGCCATACTGGCTTGTATACCATGTATGCTGATTTATTCCGATTTGCTCCCATGAGAGGTCAAGTTCATCGAACAAAGCTTTATGGAATTTTAGTTCGTTTAATTCCTGTTCGGGTGATGCATACTTATGTGTTAACCCATGCACACCTACGTATATTCCTCTGTCCTTACAGTATTTTAACTGTTCGTCAAGCTCTTTCCTATACGGAAAATACTCACTGTCTATGGGATATGCCATACCATATTCAAGACTTCCGCAGATTAAATCATCATCACCGTCACCGTCAATATCGTAAAATCTCGGCACATTATTCATACCTATAGATATACGCTTATCACCTCGGCGTGTGTTTGTATCTGCTGTAAGATACTCACCCTTTTTATACATCTCGCCGTCAAAGTAATAGCTTGCCACATAACCCTCAAGTGTTCCGCCGAATAATTGTCCGTTATGAATACAGGGCGATACCCATCTTTCGTTTGTTTCTACAGGCACGTAGTTATTGTACAGCGTATGCTTACCGTCCTCACTGTAGCCGTAATACACACGCATTTCGCCCGTTCTTGAACCAACGGCAATGTCCATAATATTGTCGTCATTTAAAAATCCGCAGGAAATCATAGAATCCGTAAGTCCTGTGTTTATGACCTCGCCTATATATGAAAATGCCATTGAATTAGGATTTTTCTTGCTTTTTTGAGATTGATACGCTCTTATCACGCCGTCCTCAGCACCGGATACAAGCTCTCCTTTGCCATCGCCGTTAATATCAAATATTACAGGCGAGGAATATGCACCCACATTAAGTGCGGCACCTGTTTCGTCCGTAAAATACGTCGCTGTGCCTACCTCATAGTTTGTGTTCATACCTCTGCCTTCAAAATAATATATATTACCATCAGCACTGCCGGAAATTATATCGAAATTCCCGTCTTCGTTCCAGTCAACTATAAAGGGATATGCACGCTTTATATAGCCCGGATCGTCCTTAAAATAGCTCTCGGTATCGCTGTAGGAGTCAAGCTCAAGCCATTTTCCACCTGATACAATATGCGTTCCGCTGCAATATGCGTTCTCGTACGCATCATTCTTAAATCCGTTATCATATTCAAGGTACGTTATGCTTTCGGCACGCTTAAACCACGTGTACGCATTGCGGACAAGCGTAAAGGAAGGCATCTGATTATTTTCGATACAGTATTCCGAAAAATCAATGAGTGATTTTTCTTTAATTCCCGTTATATCCTCATAATGCAGTTCCCACGCCGCAGGATTTGTACCGAATGTGCCAAATGTCCTCTCTAATGCAAACCCATACTTTTTCTTAGACACATACTCGGCATAGTAACCCCTCAGCAGGCTCTGGGCAGATACTGACGTCAATGACATCGGCTCACCCTCTGCACCCCTAATATACTGTGTTACACGGTAACGGTCGGGAAGCATCGGGTTAGTTATAAACACCTCGCCCTTGCCATAGCTGTTTTTTGTATATACGCCCACATCACCGACACCCGCAATAACTTTCGCTGTATCGGGTATTATTCCGTAGCCGTAATCATACTGCCAATAGTCGGTAAAATCAGTATATGCGCGTATTGTAGTTGTGTAATCATACAGCAGTTCGCTTATATTTTTTAGATTTTCGTCCGTATAAGTATAACTCATATCAAACGGCATCGACTCAAGCTTTACAATCTCATTTGCACCTAAAAATTCAGGCTCAAATTCTGTAATATATGAATTGTCAAGCACGACAGTGCCGCCGTTTTCTACATAATTCATTACGGATGTCTTGTCTATATTCTCAATACCCTCCTCAAGGTATATTATATCATACGATGTGAAATCCTCGCTGTCCGATAGCCTTGAAACGTTTATGTTTGCCATAATACCGCATTGAAGTTCATCGTATGCAGTATTCTTATCAGTGCCGATAACACCCGCATTTATATTACAAGCACCTCTCGCCTCTGCATCATCTCCGCAGGAGGATAAGCCAACAGCACACGATATAATTAATGCTACAGACATCACAAACGAGTATACTCTTTTCTTAAAATGCTTCATATATAAATGCTCCGTTTCCCGTAAAGAAAATGCACACAAGTAAAAACATCACAAGATACATTAAAAACACGAAAATTCCTTTTATCTTTTTCAAATCTATCAAGCCTTTCTTATTCTACATCACTAAGCAGTTTTTCCACGTATGCAGGAACATAAAATGCGCCCTTATGAAGATTTGTGGTGTAGTATTTCGTTTCAATGCCCAACGACTCCCAACGGCTCGGATTAAAATCACGAAGCGGATGATATTTTTTCGTCGCAAATCCGAACAGCCAATGTCCCGACGGATATGTCGGTATATGTGCCTGATACACACGGCACACGTCAAAGGAGCTTACTATCCGCTTATGTGCACGCTGCATAGCATACGCATCCTCATCATAAAACGGACTTTCATGCTGGTTCACCATTATTCCGTCCTCATGCAGTGCCTTTTCGCAGTTACCATAAAATTCCATTGTAAAAAGCCCCTCACCAGGTCCAAATGGATCGGTAGAGTCTACTATTATTAAGTCGTACATATCCTCACAGTGACGTATATATTTAAGACCGTCCTCATAATGGAATTTTATACGTCCGTCATAATTATAAAGACATTCTGCCGTCTGCGGAATATATTTTTTGCAAACATCTACAACTTCTTCATCAATTTCCACAAGGTCAATATTTTCTACGCTGTCATACTTTAAAAGCTCACGCACCGTACCGCCGTCGCCTCCGCCGATAACAAGAATATTTTTCGGGTTAGGATGCACTGCCATAGGAACGTGAGTTATCATTTCATGATAAATAAACTCGTCCTTTTCCGTCAGCATCATATAGCCGTCCAGTGTCAGAAATCTTCCAAACTCAGGAGATTCAAATACATCTATTTGCTGAAATTCACTTTTATGTGAATACAGCTGTTTTGTTACCCTTACGGAAAATTTTACGTTCTTCGTATGATTTTCCGAAAACCATAACTCCATTATCTTTCACTTCCTCTTTTACGACTTATCATCATACAATAACGTTAATTAAATTAGTCTCTAAATCCTCTGTACCCAATAGTGTACAGCCTTTTTCTTTTGCATAAGCAATATATTCGATTATTTCAGGTGTTATAAGCTCGCCCGGTGCAAGAATGGGTATTCCCGGCGGATAACACATCACAAATTCGGCACACACACGGTTAAGCGACTTAGTAAGTTCAAGCTGTTCCTTATTGGCATAGAATGCTTTTTGCGGAGTAGTAATCACCTTCGGGTTTATATATTCCGTATCAAGCATACCTGTTTTCTCTCTCTTAAACCGCCGCCTGATTTCCGATAATGCACTTATAAGACGTTCAATGTCTTTTTGCCTGTCGCCGACAGATATATATGCAAGCATATTGCCCATATCTCCAAACTCTGTCTGTATGTCATAATCATCACGCAGTATATCGTAAACTTCAATTCCTGCAAGGCCTGTGTCAAGCGTATGCACAGCAAGCTTTGTTTCGTCAAAGTCATAGATTGAGTCACCGTTTATCAGCTCGTGTCCGTATGCGTAATAATCGCCTATTGCGTTTATCTCGTCACGTGCATATCCGACCATGGCTTTTATTTTATCGTATATTTCCTCACCGTGTAATGCCAGGTTACGTCTTGACAAGTCAAGACTTGACATCAGAAGATATGATCCGCTTGTTGTCTGAGTAAGGTTTATAATCTGACGTACGTAATCTGAATTGACATTTTCGCCTGTAAGCAGGAACGAGCTTTGCGTAAGTGAGCCGCCTGATTTATGCATACTTACCGCCGCAATATCAGCACCTGCATGAATGGCGGCAATAGGCATATCTTTTCCAAAATAGAAATGTGTTCCGTGTGCCTCGTCTGCCAGAACAAGCATATTGTTATCATGTGCAAGCTTTACGATTGACTTTATATCCGAGCAAATTCCGTAATAGGTGGGGTTATTTACTACCACCGCCTTTGCGTTAGGATGCTCTGATATTGCACGCTCCACCTCGCTCACTTTCATTCCCAAAGAAATACCCAACCGTTCATTCGTTTCGGGATTGACGTATACAGGCACCGCACCGCACAGGACAAGTGCGTTTATTACACTTCTATGCACGTTTCTCGGTAATATTATCTCATCTCCGCTTTTTACAGCCGATAATATCATACTCTGCACCGCAGAGGTTGTACCGCCTACCATAAAAAATGCGTGTGATGCACCAAAGGCTTCTGCCGCAAGCTCCTCCGCCTCCTTTATAACAGAGGTCGGATGACACAGGTTATCAAGCGGTTTCATAGAGTTTACGTCTACTTCAAGACATTTACTTCCTAAAAATTCGGAAAGCTCCTCATTACCGCGTCCTCGCTTATGACCGGGTACATCAAAGGGCACTATTCGCATTGATTTAAGGCGCATTAACGCCTCATATATTGGTGCTTTTCTTTGGTTCATCGGTTTACCCCCAAAATAACAGTTTAGTATATATTTTTACCGCTGTAAATTTCAATCATTTCCTTACGCAGATTGTCGAGTATCTCGTCACGTTCCGTTTGCGAAAGCTCAAAAGCATTAGTGTTGAACAGATAGTTAGTTATATCAAGCTCTTTAATCATCATTCGTGTATGGAACATATTTGCCTGATATACATTTATGTCGGTTGCATTGTAAATATCGAGTGTTGCCTCATCTATAAAGTCCTGAATAGATGTAATATCATGGTCTAAGAACAGTTTTTCACCGTCAACATTTCTTGTAAATCCACGTACACGATAGTCCATAGTGATTATATCCGAATCAAAACTGCCTATAAGATAATCGAGCGTATGAAGTGGCGATATTTCACCGCAGGTTTCTATATCAATGTCAACCCGAAATGTAGCGATACTTGTTTCAGGATGAAACTCAGGATACGTATGCACAGTTATATGGCTCTTATCAAGATGACCTACAATTATTTCAGGAGTTTCGTCATCCGTTTCCTCACGTGTACTGTCTGCAATCATAAATGCAACCGATGCGCCCTGAGGCTCATAGTCCTGTTTTGCAACATTTAAGACTCTTGCACCTATCATATCCGTAAGCTTATATAATATATTAGTCAATCGTTCAGAACTGTATTGCGAATCAATATATTTAATATATTCAAGCTGGTCACTGCTCGACTTTGCATAACACACATCATATATATTGAAACTAAGTGATTTTGTCAAATTATTAAATCCGTAAAGCCGCATCCTTTTTCTCCTTTTATCATATTCTGTATAACAAGATAATTATATCACAAACAAGGCTGTATGTAAAGTAAAATTTCTTTTCATTGCACTTTTCAACGGAGTCGGTTAATTGTATTATGTAAACTTGTCAACCACGACAGTTTTCCACTTTTTCCTCTTGTTGTGTGGAAAACTCATTAAAAACAGCGTAAAATAATATGTTTTTACTTTTATAAACTGTGAATAAGTTGTGGAAAACGTGAATTGCATAACTTTATTCATATATTATGTAACATTTCTGCCATAATTCTGTATAAGTCGAAACAGCGGCGTAAATGAAAAAAATGTTGCAAAAAGACACTTATTGATGTATAATTATACACATAAAGACTTATGAAAGGAATTAACGGTCCTAAGTATGAAACAAAAATCAGTATATATCTGTAACGAATGTGGTTACCGTTCACTTAAATGGCTCGGCAAATGCCCGGGCTGTGATAAATGGAATACGCTTACTGAAACACTCGACACACCGCAAAAAACATCATCTCAAAAGCCTGTGTCAGTTAAAAGTGTGTTAAATCGTCCCACAAAAATACGTGAAGTCACACATGATACAAACACACGTTTTTCAACGGGCATACGTGAGCTTGATCGTGTGCTTGGCGGCGGAGTGGTTTTGGGTGAGCTTATATTAGTAGGCGGTGACCCAGGTATCGGTAAATCAACACTACTGCTTCAAATCTGCGAAAACGTAGGCAAAATAAAGAAAATCCTGTATGTATCAGGTGAAGAATCTTCCTCACAAATAAAAATAAGAGCAGAACGTCTCGGTGTCACAACTGAAAATTTGTATCTGCTTTCGGAAACAGACGTTGAAATTATCCTCGATGCCATAACGGATACAAAGCCAGACATGGTTATAATAGACTCTATTCAGACAATGCATATAGAGAGTATTTCCTCAGCATCGGGAAGTGTTCCTCAGGTACGTGAGACAACAAACGCTCTTATGAAAATAGCAAAATCAATGAACATATCTATGTTCATTGTAGGCCACGTAACAAAAGACGGTTCGCTTGCAGGACCGCGTGTTCTTGAACATATTGTAGATTGTGTGCTTTATTTTGAGGGAGATCGCCAGCTGTCATTCAGAATTTTACGTGCCGTAAAAAACAGATTTGGCTCAACAAATGAGATTGGTGTTTTTCAGATGGAGGATAAAGGATTAATTGAGGTGGAAAATCCATCAAAGGCGTTGTTAGAGGATAGACCTACGGATATTTCAGGTTCGGCAATAGTCTGTGCAATGGAAGGTACACGTGGAATATTAGCTGAAATGCAGGCACTCGTTACTCCTACGGGGTTCGGTAATCCTCGGCGTATGAGTGATGGAATTGACTTAAACCGTGTATTGCTGTTGATTGCCGTACTTGAAAAACGTGCAAAAATAAATCTGTCTAACAGCGACATTTATATTAATGTGGCAGGCGGTCTAAGGATTGATGAAACAGCAACAGATTTAGGAATATGCGCCGCAATTGCATCAAGCAAAACAGACTTCGTGGTGCCTACAGATGTGATGTTTATAGGAGAAGTAGGGCTTGGCGGCGAGCTTAGGACTGTAACAAAGCTTGGGAAGCGTCTGTCTGAAGCGGCCAACTTAGGCTTTAAAACTGCAATTGTACCAAAACAGTCACTTGCAAAAATAACTATTCCCAAAGGGATAAAGGTGTACGGTGCATCAACGATAAACGAAGTTATAAACCTTTTTACACGAAAAACAAATAATAGGTAGGAGAAGAAAATGAAAGAGACAATATATACAATACCTGTAAATGAAGCGTATTCTGTTGATTGTGAATGTCCGCTGTGTGAGCTTGAAAAGAAGCTTGAGACAGAAGCTGTACAATACTCGCTGGGTTCTGCCATGATGGAGCCTGATTATCGTATTTTATCGAACGAAAAGGGCTATTGTAACAGACACTTCAATATGATGTTTAATACAGAAAACAAGCTTGCACTTGCTCTTGTTCTTGATACACATCTTATGGAGGTACGCGAGAGCGTTGAGGAGCTAAAGAAGATGCCTGAGTTAAAACCTGCCTCAAAAATAAAGCTAATAAAAAAGGGCGGCATATACGATGCCATTGATAAAATTTCAGACACTTTGAGCAAAACGGAATGTAGCTGTGTCACCTGTGATAAAATCAATCACACAATGGATAGATATATTGATGTACTGTTGTATATGTGGTCAAAGGATGATGAGTTCAAAGAAAAGTTTATATCATCAAAGGGCGTATGCCTGAAACATTTTAAGATGCTTGCCGAGTGTGCAAAGACATCCCTTAAAGGTACAGATATTGCCGATTTTATCAATGTTCTGATAGACAAAGAAATTAACGAGCTTTCACGTATTCAGGACGATATACATAAATTTACACTTAAGTTTGACTACCGTAATCAGGATATGCCATGGGGCACAGCGAAAGATGCGCCAAAGCGTACTATAGAAAAGCTGTCGGGGTATATTGGTGAAAACGGCGAATAAGGTTAAACGGCGATGAAAAAACAGCACCGATCGTTTTATGTGATGGGGCTGTAGCAAAATGATTTTTAAATATCAATTTGCACAAAAAACAGTCCTCTAAAAACAAATAAAATCTCCCGAAACACAGCTTGATTTTGCTGTTTTTTAGGAGATTTTTTGTGCAATATTTTTTCAAAAGGCTATTTTGCTACAGCCCGTCGGTTCATTCAGTCAAATAATCGGTACTGTTTTTATAGCCTCTTACTTACTTCTTTTAAGTACCTTTACACCATACTTAGGTAACGTAATCTTCTCCGACACTGTCTCGCCTGATAATACATCGGTATACACGTTTGAGAGCGTAACATCACATGGCTCTGTTGTATAGTTCTGCACAAATGTATATATATCAGTATCACTCTCACGTGTGTGTGCCGTTACGCCATACGGCATATCGCCTATTTCACGAGTTAAGCCCAATTCATCAACAATATCACCATAGAATTTATCAAGGAAGTCACCGCAGTCACGGAACGCAATATAGTACGCTTTACCCTTACCATAGTTGTTTACTGTAACGGCAGGTGATCCTGCATAGAAATCATCCTTAA
>JAQXXM010000092.1 GCA_029226065.1 Clostridiales bacterium | reverse complement strand
ACATAAGCATAATTTTTGTTTATATACACAGTTATAAATCTGCCGTTATAATGCACCTTTACGCACTGTGTCTCACCAATATATGTAACCTTAGCACCGCACGCTTCAAAGACCTCACGCACAGGCACAAGAGCGTGGTCATTAAAAATAATAGGCTCCATCGGGGAAGAAATCTCCTTGCCGTTTACTAAAAGCTTGTACACCTCACCTGTGTATAAATGTGTTTCGCCATCATAGCAAATAGAAAAGCCCTTTGCATTTACAGGAATTTGAGATATGCACATAACAACAGCCGTAATAACAGCAATAAGAATTCTTTGAATTCTGTTCACGCTCATCTTCCTTTCATAAAATTAATCCTGTGTGAACGGTATATCAAAATGCTCGTAGGCAAGCTTTGTCGCCGTTCGTCCACGAGGTGTTCTTGATATAAAGCCAAGCTGTAAAAGGTATGGTTCATATACGTCCTCTATGGTATTTGCCTCCTCGCCTATTGTGGCGGCAATTGTTTCAAGCCCAACAGGACCTCCGCCGAAATTCTCTATCATAGCACGAATCATTCTGCTGTCGATAGAGTCAAGACCAAGCTCGTCTACCTCAAGACGTTTCAATGCCATATCCGCAACCTCGTGAGTGATAACGCCGTTAGCCTTTACCTGAGCAAAATCACGCACACGCTTTAAAAATCTGTTTGCAATTCTCGGTGTACCGCGAGAGCGTGATGCAATTTCCGCCGCACCGTCATGGTCTATTGCAACCTCTAACAACCCTGCACTGCGTAATACTATATCCGTTAATTCCTCTACCGAATACAGTTCAAGCCTTGATACTACTCCAAATCGGTCTCTTAGCGGAGCTGAAAGGAGTCCAAGACGTGTCGTTGCGCCTATAAGTGTAAATTTTGGTAAATCAATGCGTATAGACTTTGCCGCAGGTCCTTTGCCGATTATTATGTCAAGAGCGTTATCCTCCATTGCAGGATACAGTATTTCCTCAACCGTTCTTGACATTCTGTGTATCTCGTCAATGAACAAAATATCATGCTCGGACAAGTTTGTCAGAATTGCCGCAAGGTCACCTGCTTTTTCTATTGCAGGTCCGCTTGTTATTCTGATATTAACGCCCATTTCGTTTGCTATTATTCCGGCAAGGGTAGTCTTGCCGAGTCCGGGCGGACCGTATAACAAAACATGGTCAAGAGCCTCTTTACGCTCTAATGCCGCCTGTATGTATATTTCAAGGTTTTCCTTTGCCTTTGTCTGTCCGATATATTCGCTGAACTTATGTGGACGCAGACCGTATTCAATATCCGAATCCTCACCTATCATACCGGTAGAAACAAATCGCTCATCTTCATCAAACATTTCCGTCCTCCGTTACATTAATTGCGTAAGTGCTTTCTTGATAAGCTCCTCTGTAGAAAGAGACGCATCAAGCTTTAATAATACATTTTTCGCCTCTTGACTGCCATATCCAAGAGCCACAAGTGCGCTCATAGCCTCGGCACGGGAATCGGTAATAATGTCAGATGTGCCGTTTTGCAATACCGCTCCGTCATCATCAATACCCAATTCCTCACCATCTATCTTGTCCTTCAGTTCAAGTATTATCCTCTTTGCCGCCTTAGGGCCTACGCCTGTTGCCCTTGTTATAAGCTTCTCATCGCCTGTGATTATAGCCGTGGCGAGAGTTTGCGGTGACGCAATTGATAACAAGGAAAGTCCTGCCTTAGGACCTACACCCGATACCGACGTAAGAAGAAGAAACATTTTTCGTTCCTCCTCGCTGTAAAAGCCGTACAGCTCCATTGCGTCCTCACGTACATTCAAATATGTATATACAGTTACTTCACTGCCCACACGAGGCAGTTTTTCAATACAGCCAAGTGATGTATAAATCATATACCCAACACCCGATGCATCAACCACCACGAAATTATCACCCTTTTGGGCAAGTATTCCTTTTATATAATAGTACATATAACAGCTCCTATAATTTGTCGCATATTCCATCCATTATATTACCATATTAACATAATATCCGACTTTTGTCAACAATCAGGCACAAAAAAAGGGTGTGGCAAAAATTGTCACAAACCCTTCAGGCAGGTGCGGCAAAATAATGCTGCAGCCTTAGTTTAAACAAATCTAACGTCATATTCTTCAAACAGCATATTAAGCTGCAAAAGATACCCTACAAACTGCGGTCCTGCCATAAGCTGACCGAAAAACGGTTTGCCGTAGTCGAAGTCGCCGTTAATTACATCATAGAGTTTACCTCGGTCGCATATTGCAAGAATTGGCGAATTGGGATTTTCAACCACGTCACGCAGTGCCGACTTGACCTCAGCCTCATAAAACGGATTATGAGTTTTTGGATACGGGCTTTTTTTACGTGTACGGATATCCTCTGGCAAAATGCCTTTTGCCGCCTCACGTAGAATGTTTTTTGAAATATTATTCTTGTTTTTCATTTCCCACGGTATGTTCCATACATACTCCACCAGTCTGTGGTCGCAGAACGGCACTCGTACCTCAAGACCTGATGCCATACTCATTCTGTCCTTGCGGTCCAACAGGTTCGTCATAAACCACTTTATGTTAAGCCATGATATTTCCCTGCGTCTTGTCTCCTCGTCATTCTCCCCTGTTAAGTACGGAGTTTTTGCAATACTCTCTCTATATCTGTTATATGAATATTCTGAAATGTTCAGGGTACGCCTTACGCTGTCAAGCAAAACCTCCTCACGCATTGATAAATCATAGCACCATGGGAACGATTGACGTTTAAAAGCGTCCGGATCTCTAAACCAAGGGTATCCGCCGAAAATCTCGTCTGAACACTCGCCTGATAAAACTACCGTATGACGTTTTTTTACCTCACGGCAGAAGTACACAAGTGACGAGTCACAATCCGCCATACCCGGTAAATCCTTAGCAATCAGCGCATCAAAAAGCATCGGAACCAAGACATCATTGGGACATACGAGATACGTATGGTCTGTATTAAAAGCCCTGCTCATTTTAGGTACCCATTCGCTGTCGGGATCAGGCTGAAAACTGCTCCTCTTAAAATATTTGTCATTCCCCTCATAATCAAACGAATACGTCGAAATATTCGGTATTTCATTTGCCGCAACGGCAGTTATAAAGCTTGAGTCAAGTCCTCCCGATAAAAACGTTGCAATGGGAACGTCAGACACAAGCTGTCGCTTTATAGAGTTTACAAGCAGTTCACGTACAATCTCAATTGTATCTTCATAGCTGTCTGTATGCTCACAGCTCTTAAGCTCCCAATATGGCTTTTGTAAAATCCTGCCATTTGAAATACACATAAAATGCCCGGGCAAAACCTCTTTAACACCCTTAAATACACCGTTACCCTCGGTGCGTGCAGGGCTCATTGCAAGGAGCTCGCACAATCCGTCAGGATCAAGCTCTGCACGTATATCGGGATACTTGAATAGTGCTTTTATTTCCGATGCAAATACAATTGTATCGCCAAGCTCATAATAAAACAGAGGTTTTACCCCAAACCTGTCACGCGCAAGGACTACGCATCGGCGCATGGAATCGTATATTGCAAACGCATAAATACCATTCAGCTTCTTAAGGCAATCCGTACCATAATGGATATACGCATAAAGCAGTACCTCTGTATCTGAAGTTGTGGTAAATTCATAGCCAAACCCCATCAGTTCCTGTTTTAGCTCAGGCGTATTATAAAGCTCACCATTATATACGATTATAAATTCATATCCCTGGCTGATGCGTTTCATAGGCTGCATACCGCCCTCAATATCGACAACCGCAAGTCTGCGATGGGCAAACACTGCACGTTCACCTACCCATACACCGCCCGCATCAGGGCCTCTGTGTGTTAATGCATCGTTCATCAATAATGCCTTTTCCCTGTTGTAGCTTTCATTTCTTACAAAATTGTTTTTATGATTTATAAAACCGCAAATACCACACATACTGTTTTATCTCCTTACACTATATTTTCGGGGTGCAGAAAAAACGCATTAAGTTCTTCCGCACCCCACAGCGAATTGTGTGATATATCACCCACACAATCTTATATTATACTATGCAAAGAGCAATACCATTGCTACACGTATTTACGCATTGATTTCAATGCCGACTTTTCAAGACGTGATACCTGAGCCTGACTTATGCCTATCTCCTCTGCAACCTCCATCTGCGTTTTACCGCAGAAAAAACGCAGATTTAAAATATGTTTCTCACGTTCGTCAAGATGACGCATAGCTTCGCTTAACGCTATGGATTCAAGCCAGTTAGAATCGGTGTTTTTCGTGTCCTTTATCTGGTCCATAACATATATTGCCTCACCGCCGTCATGGTATACAGGCTCAAAAAGCGATACAGGGTCAGCAATTGCATCAAGTGCAAAAACTATGTCCTCTTTTTTTACGTCAATCTCCTTTGCTAACTCCTCAATCGTAGGTTCACGCATATTTTTTGATATAAACCGTTCCTTTGCACGAAGTGACTTATATGCAATGTCTTTAAGAGAACGGCTGACACGTATAGGGCCCTCGTCACGAAGAAATCTTCGTACCTCACCTATTATCATCGGTACAGCATACGTTGAAAACTGCACTCCTACCGATAAATCAAAATTATCTATTGCCTTAATAAGTCCGATACATCCCACCTGGAACAAATCATCGGGATTTTCACCACGGGAGGTAAAGCGTTGGATTACGCTTAACACAAGACGAAGATTTCCTTTTATAAAGGTATCACGTGCTTCTTTGTCACCCTCCTTAATTTTTAAAAACAGCTCCTCCTTTTCTTCTTTTGATAATATGGGTAAAGTGGAGGTGTTCACTCCACATATAACAACCTTGTTGTTCATAGCATTTCCTCCTTTTGTATGCGGACAAAGCGATGCTCTGCCCTATGTAAAATGCTATGTCGGAGGAATATCAGCTCATTTTAACTATTTCACGTCTTAATCTGTTTATTATACGTTTTTCAAGCCGTGATATGTATGACTGAGAAATCCCAAGCATATCTGCTACCTCTTTTTGTGTTTTGGATTTAATTTTGTTAAGTCCAAACCGAAGCTCCATAATTTCACGTTCACGTGCCGTCAAACTTGTCAGTGCTTTTTTTAAAAGCTCTTTGTCAACCTCGTCCTCTATATTACGGCTTATTATGTCATCATCAGTGCCTAAAATATCCGACAGTAACAGCTCGTTTCCGTCCCAGTCAACATTTAAAGGCTCATCAATTGATATTTCGGTACGTCTTTGTGCGTTTTTTCTAAGATACATCAAAATCTCGTTTTCTATGCATCGTGATGCATACGTTGCAAGCTTTATATTTTTATCGGGTTTAAATGTGTTTATTGATTTTATAAGTCCGATTGTGCCGATTGAAATTAAATCCTCAACGTTTATGCCTGTATTTTCAAATTTTTTAGCAATGTATACCACCAGGCGAAGATTTCGTTCTGCAAGCTCGCTCTTAACTGATAAATCCCCCTCATTAAGACGTGTTAAAAGACTCTCCTCCTCTGCCTTTGACAAGGGCGGCGGCAGTATATCACTTCCGCATATATAAAACACATCGTTTATGTCACGGATTTCACCGCGCATACATATTATTCTCTTTGCAAATTTTTTTATGAACTGCATTATCCATTCCTCCCGATTTATATTCCTATTATACCGTCGCATAAATTAAAGCTTCTGTTTATAATCGCTATTCTGATTGTCTTTTCAATGCCGTCGATAATGGCATGGTCTGTCTCAATTACAGGCATCATTCCGCCCCGACCGACCGTATTAAATATCATTGTGTCACAGCCTGATAAAAGTAATTCTTCATACGAATTGCACTCCATCACGCTTTTAATGCTATCCCATGCAACCACCGCAACCGTAACGCCGTTATGCATCAGGAGATTTCCGCTGTCATAAAGAAGTAACAGCTTTATTTTCTTTCCGTTTATTACAAGATCTGAAATACGTATTTGTTTACGTTTTTGCCAGAGCCGTGTAATAAAAATCAAGATAGGATACGAAAAAACGTACACAGACGCACCCCATATATCGCTCGAAAACACCGTAATGCTTCCGCTTGATATATATCCGTCCTTGCCCGAAATGGACATAATAACGATAAATATCACCTGTACACATACAGACATAAGCCCAAAGCGTGCCGTATTGTATATAAGACTGCTCCTGCCAAAGGCTGTGGCAACAACCAATACGAGTATAAATACTCTTAATATATACGAAAATGCATACACGCTTTCTGCCACTGCATACAAGCCTGAAATCAGTGATGCACACGCAATCCGCTTATACTTTTTCTCACTTCCTGCAAGGACTGCATAGACACTAAGCAACGAAAAGGTTGAAATGAAATTCACCGAAAAAATGACATCAGCATAGATTACCATTCCCACTCCTCCGCCTCTTAAAAGTGTAACTCCATTATACTACCAAACACATACGGAATTTGCCGAATCTTCGTGTCGAATGGATAAAATTCACCGACAAATTAGGACACAAAAAAAGCGTATCAAACCTAAAACAAGTTCTGATACGCTTTTTAGTTTACAACGCAAGCTTATTCTATACAATGAAACATCAGCCGTTTAAATTATAATTTTCGCACAAAAGGTTCATTGCTTTAAAGAACTTATGTATGTATACAAAAGGGCCTACGATAATCAATGAACCAAGCACTGACCATAACCAATACGAGCTGGCACTAAAAGAATATGCAATTCCTCGTCTGTTGAGTTCTGCGCCCATTCTGTTTGAAATTTTATGGAACCATACTATCGCTCCAATACCAAATGTAATAGGCGATACAATGAAGAACAACAAGCAATAATGCATTGTTTTCTTTCCATCATATCTGCTTGAAATTATATTAATATCAGATGAAACACCAGAAAACGCAACGATAGAATAAATGCCAAATGTAATAATTGACAGAAGAATGTATTTCGCAAGTCCTCTGTTAGTTTTTAGATTTCCTACATGAGTTGGAACTGATGATGCAACATTTACAGTATTATCCATTTTTGTCCTCCATATCAGTCCTTAAGCGGAATGCCTTTTGCATCCTTGTTGATGCTACCGGTTAAAATCATAATGCCCTCAATTAATCCCCAAATAGCACCTACACCAAAGCATAACGAAAGACATATCTGCGCAATTGCTTTTCCGGTGTAGCCAAGATAGAAGTTATGAACTCCAAGACCACCGACGAAAATACCCAATAAACCGGCTGTAAGCTTTGATTTCTGTTCACCCTCGGGAATCGGAGCCGATAAAGATACTCCGCATTTCGTACAGACAACAGCATTCGGCAAAGTTTCAGCACCGCAATTGGGGCAGTACTTTGAAGCCTGACCTACAGCCACACCACAATGGATACATACTGATGCATTGTTTTCAATTTGTTCTCCGCAGTTTCTGCAAAACATAAAAATACCTCCTTAATTTAAACCCTTACAGGTTGGATACGGGGTTAAGCAGTCTAAACAGAAAAAGAATGATAAATCCGATACATATCAAAGCAAGTATTGAATAATTGACATAATTATTTTTAAAAATATGTCCGTCAGCCAAAATGAACATATACAACATCGGAACAGACCAAAACATGGGGTTAAATGAAAATGCATCAACAACATTCCTGTTTATAACAGAAACCCACGCACGTGTCATTCCGCAGCCTGGGCATTGAATACCCAAAAACTTCAGATATATACATTCACAGTTTGTTATGTACATCATATATACAAAAGCTAAATACACTATTGTACATATAATTTTAACGGCAAGCTTTTTCGTATTAAACATTTGAAATACCCGATATATTTACCAAACCTATTACTCGAATTATACCATATATGTATATTATAGTCAATAATTGTCAAAAAATTGTCAAAATAATGTAAAATATAAACATATTTCATGTAATAATTTAGGTAAAATTGTAAAAAAAATCGCTGTCATGACTGTCGTTTCGTTGCACTTCACTTCAATAGGTAGACTTTTTTGCTAATAGGAAATCGAGAAGTTTCCCATTAGATAAAAAAGTCACTATTGTGACTGTCGTTTCGCTACGCTACACTCAAAACGAGCAATTTCCTATCTTACAAAAAATGCAGCAGGGCCAATTCCTGCTGCATCTCTCTTTTTTGAATTTTGCTTATTATTTTACAATAAAGCTGTCAATCTGCGACATGAACTCTGACGCATCGTCTGCGTGTATTTGAACATCAATCGGCTTTGATAAATCAAGGCTGAAAATGCCCATTATTGATTTAGCATCAACTATGTATCTGCCTGATATCAGGTCAACATCAAAATCATATCTGCTTACTGTGTTAACAAAATCCTTAACATCGTTGATTGAACTTAAATTCATCTGAAATTCTATCATTTCTTCTTACCTCCAAAGCAGTTATTTTTATAGGCAATCCTTTTATTACCTACACTGATATAATACAATATTTTTTTTATTTAGTCAATACCTATTGAAATTTTTTTAAAAATTTTATATAATACTACTAACGATAAATTAAAAAACGGAGGAAATATATGAAAACTGCGGCATTTTATACACTGGGCTGCAAGGTTAATCAATATGAAACAGAAGCCATCAAGGAGCTTTTTGCAGATGACGGATTTGAAATAGTGTCATTTGACGAAAAAGCGGATTTTTACATAGTCAATACCTGCTCGGTAACATCAATGAGCGACAGAAAATCACGGCAAATAATACGCCGTGCAAAAAAGAAAAATCCCAACTCGGTAATAGCCGTTATGGGATGTTATTCACAGACCGCACCTGATGAAGTTTTGGATATTGAGGGCGTTAATCTCGTGCTTGGCACAAAGGACAAGAAAACAGTTTTAAACCTCATTAAAACTCTTGCTCCCACAAGCAAGCTTAATGCCGTTACAGACGTACGGGATAATCATACATACGAGGATTTAACCGTAAAACGCACACACGAACGTACACGTGCATATATAAAAATACAGGACGGTTGTTCACAGTTTTGCTCCTATTGTATTATTCCTTATGCACGCGGACCTGTACGTTCACGATGCGAAAATGAGGTTATTTCTGAAATCAAAACGCTTGCACAGGCAGGCTATAAGGAAATTATACTGACAGGTATTCATGTTGCATCCTACGGCAAGGATTTAGGCAACACATCGCTTGAGGAGCTGCTCAAAAAAGCAGATATGATTGATGGTATACAGCGTATACGCCTTTCCTCGATTGAGCCTATGACGTTAAACCACGAGTTTGTAGAAAAAATACGTGGCTGTAAAAAGCTATGCCCTCATTTTCACATATCACTTCAATCGGGTTGCGATGCAACGCTGAAGCGTATGAACAGACACTACACAACAGCGCAGTTTGAAGAGGTAACACAAGGGCTTCGCAATGCTTTCACCGACTGTGCCATTACCACCGATATAATGACAGGCTTTCCCGGTGAAACCAACGCAGAATTTGAAGAAACGCTTGAATTTGTAAACAGAATAGGCTTCGCCGATGCTCATGTTTTCCAATACTCACAGCGACGCGGAACGCCTGCGGCAAGGCGGTCAGACCAGGTTATGCCCGAAATCAAAGAAGCACGTTCAAAGCTTATAATTGAGGCAACAAACAAGTCACGTGATAACTTTCTTTTGAGTCAAGTCGGAAAAGTCACCGAAGTCCTGTTTGAAACGAGCGATAACGGCGTATTTGAGGGAAAAACCGACAATTACATAACCGTTCACGCCAAACACAACTGCGATATATGCGGCGAATTTAAGACCGTTCTGTTAGAAAAGGCAGAAAACGGAATAATGTTCGGAAAAATAGTTGACTAATCCTTTAATTAGTAGTACAATATTATACAGACTTTATTTTTCGAAAGGAAACAGTATGGAAAATATTTTCAACGGAATAAGGCAAATGATTTCAAATACACCGCTTATGGAAATCAGCTTTACCTATAAAGGCAAGCCCATGAAA
>JAQXXM010000091.1 GCA_029226065.1 Clostridiales bacterium | reverse complement strand
ATATTTTGCGGAAGTGATGCGGTGCTCAATATTTCCGATATCAAAATACCCGGTATGCACAATGTGGAAAATTATATGGCGGCAATTGCGGCGGTACGTGGTCTTGTATCGGACGATGTAATCGTAAATACGGCAAAGACTTTTGGCGGTGTTCCGCACAGAATTGAGCTTGTCCGCACAATAAACGGTGTGCGTTATTACAACAGCTCAATAGATTCAAGCCCTAACAGGACAATAAACACCCTTAATGTGTTCCCCGAAAAGGTCATTCTTATTTCGGGCGGCAAGGACAAGGGTATTCCTTATGATGCGATAGGTGAGCCTATTGCCGACCATGTAAAAACGCTTATTCTGATTGGTGCTACGAGCGATAAAATTTTAGATGCTCTAAACGCAACGGGCAGACAAGACGAGGTAAAGGTTATTAAGACAGAAAGCTACCCCGAGGCGGTAAATGCCGCATATAGGGAGGCACAATCGGGTGATGTGGTACTGCTGTCGCCGGCATCAACGAGTTTTGATATGTTCCGCAACTTTGAGGAACGAGGTAATTTGTTTAAAAAGCTGGTAAATGAAATATAACGTGAAATAGGCAGATTACTGCCTGAGCCAACGCCGACTAACTCTGTGTACTTCAAGTTAGCGAGGCGACAAGATGCGACGTTTATCTTTCACGTTGGAGGAATATATGGAAAAGATTATAAAATATTTAAGCGACCTGCGTGGTATATCAGGTCATGAATACCGTATAAACAACGCAGTTAAAGAGCTTTTTGAGCCGTATTGCGACAATGTATATATTGACAGCTTAGGCTCGGTTATTGCCGTAAAGAAATGCGGTAAGGATAATGCACCTAAGGTGATGCTTGAGGCACATATAGACGAAATTGGGCTTATAGTAACCTCGATAACTGATGAGGGGTACTTGTGCGTATCAAACGTGGGCGGTGTCGATGCGAGGATTTTGCCATCATCCGAGGTTACAATTCACGGTAAGCGTGATGTTTTAGGTATAGTTGGATTGCCGCCAAAGCATACGGGCGACAGCGACAAAAGCTACAAGCTAAAGGATTTAATGATAGACACAGGTATGAAGCCATGCGAGGTCAGGGAGGTTATATCTGTCGGTGACAGTGTTACACTGCCCCAGTCTGTCGGTAAGCTGGGTAACGGACAGTTCAGTGCCAAAACGATGGACGATCGTGCAAGCGTTGCGGCGATACTTAAAGTAATGCAGGATTTACAGAACGTTGAGCTAAACTGCGATATTTACGCTGTAGGTGCTGTTCAGGAGGAGGTCGGATGCCGTGGCGGTAAGACGACATCGTTCGGGATAATGCCCGATATGGCAATTGCCATAGATGTTACGCATGGTATAACGCCCGATAATTCCGAGAACGCCTGCGAGATTGGCAAGGGAACGGCAATGTCAAAAGGACCTAATATCCATCCTAAGCTTGTAGAACGTCTTGAGGCAACGGCAAAGGCAAACGGTATTCCATATACCATTGAGATTGACGGCGGTGCAACAGGCACAGATGCTTGGGAGATACAGGTTTCAGGTGGCGGAATACCCGTTGCTTTGATGTCTATACCCCTTAAATATATGCACACATCAGTGGAGACGCTTGCAATATCAGACGTTGTTGATACTGCACGTGTTATATGTGAGTTTGTAAAAGGATTGGAGGGTGATACTAAATGGCTGTCGTTATGGAACGGTTAAGCGAGCTAAACGCTGTTTCGGGGTTTGAGGACGAGGCACGTGAGTATCTTATACCCATAATCTCAAAAAAGGCTGACAGTGTAAGCGTTGATGCAATCGGCAATATAATAGCTTATAAAAAGGGCAAAAGTGATAAGTACACGCTCTTATTAGGCACAAATATTGACGAGGTCGGATTTATTGTATCAGACATTACCGAAACGGGATTTCTGAAGTTTAAGACGGTGGGGGATATTGACCCACGTACTCTTGTGTCAAAGCGTGTTGCGGTAGGCAAAAACAGGGTGATGGGCGTTATCGGTATGAAGGCAATTCACCTACAGAAAAAGGAAGAACGTGAAGCCGCCGTAAAGGCAAAGGATTTATATATAGACATTGGTGTAAAGGACAAGGCAGAGGCGGAGACTATTGTCTCTTTGGGAGATACGGTTGCGTTTTGCACGGAGTTTGGCGAATTTGGCGGTAAGATAAAGGGCAAGGCACTTGACAGGTTTGGCGTTATAGCCGTACTTGGTGCAATGGACACTACTCCTGTCTATGACACATACTACGTATTTTCCGCACAGCGTGAAGTACCCTGTTCCGTTATGGGCAGAGGTATGAGAGTTGCATCGTTTAAAATAAATCCTGATTTTGCACTTATTATTGACACTGTAAATGCGGAGGATTTTCCGAAGGCGACTGATGCATCATCAGTTTTGGGTGACGGTGCGGTGATTGAGTATATGGACAGATGCACAATATCGGACACTTTATTTATAAATGAAATAGTATCTGCATCAGAGGGAATAGCTATGCAGAAGAAAATGTCAACACGTGGTGCATCAATTGCAGGTGCTGTTGTGGTAGCGTCGGGCGGTGCTGTTGTGGCGGCGGTCGGCATACCATGCCGTTATGCACACGCACCTGTTGCGGTAATGGACAGAGCCGATATTGATGCGGTGAGTGATATTTGTAAAATATTTGTCAAAGAAAGTGATGTGATTATAGATGGATTTATTGAAAAGACTCGTAGAGCTTGATGCACCGTCAGGCAAGGAAAGATACGTGCATACGCTTATAGCAGATGAGGCGCAAAAGTTGGGATATACGGTTACGTATGATTATTTAGGCTCGGTTATTGCACACAAAAGCGGTAACGGTAAAAAGCTTATGATTGCCGCACATACTGATGAGATAGGCGTTATTGCGACGTATATTGACGATAACGGATTTATCAGGTTTGGTGCAATAGGCGGTTTATACAAGAAAGAACTGCACAAGCGCCGTGTGCGTTTTGAAAACGGTACGGTAGGTGTTATTGCGGCGCAGGAGGAGTCTTTTGATAAGGAGCCTGATATTAATAAGCTATATATAGACATTGGCGCAAAGGACAAGGCGGAGGCGGAAATGCTTGTATCGGTAGGCGATACGGCTGTATTTGACGGTGCGTTTAACCTGTCGGGCGATACGGTGATTTCAAAGGCACTTGATGACCGTGTGGGCTGTTATGTTATGTTAAAAGCGATGGAGGAGATAGGAGACTGTCCGAACGATTTGTATTTTGTGTTTACGGCACAGGAGGAGGTCGGAATACGTGGTGCAAAAACATCAGCATTTTCTGTGATGCCCGATTATGCAATTGCCATTGATGTAACGGACACAGGTGATGTACCC
>JAQXXM010000090.1 GCA_029226065.1 Clostridiales bacterium | reverse complement strand
AAATTTAACAGGCATTGATTTGATGCCATTTTAAGCCTTTGAACGATCTGCGCTTAATGCAACAGCCCCAAGCATAATCGATATTGTTGTGTCATTATCTCCACATAGCAATGGCCGAATCTATCATTTCACCCATATTCTTGAATACGCCCTCTGTCTTACGCATAAGCTTGTGACGTTGACGATCGGTAATAGGGTCGGTAAGCATGGTAATTGCCGCACCTATTACAAGTCCTGTTGTTACACCTTTAAAAAATCGAGAAGTCTGTGTACTCATAATTATATCATTCCTTTCTTATAGAGAACATTTTTACAGTAGTATTTTTTGCTTTTTAAAGTGAAATATCCATAAAAATTATTAGTAGAATATGAATAAAATGACAAAATAATATTGAATTTTGACGAAAGTATTGACTAATTTTAATTTGTGTTATATTATAATAGAGAAGAATTAAAGTGATGAGGGGTGATATTATGGCAAACATAAAGCCTTTTAAGGCGTATTTTTTTAATTCAGAAAAAGTTGGAGACCTTTCTACAATTGTGTCACCTACAAAGTATAATATGACCGATGATGAAAGAAATAAATTTTATGATTTAAATGAATATAATGCAGTAAGGCTTTTTGACGGTAAAAGCGAGCCTGATGATAACGAGCAATCGAATAAATATACTCGTTCTGCCGATTATTTGTATAACTGGATAGAAAATGATATTTTAGTTCAGGACGAATGTGACTCAATATATCTATACGAAGAAACGGTAGGAATGAACGGAACACGTTATCAAAATAAGACTTTTGTTGCATTGCTTGAGATAGAGGATATCGGCGGTGCTGTTCGTATGTGCGAGGAAATACGGGAAAAGTCTCAAAATGACAGATATGAACTGCTAAAGGCTACAAATTCAGATTTAAGTATTATTTCGTGCCTCTATATAGAAAGGAATAAACAGCTCCTTTCTATGATGAATTCACTTAGCAGAAAAAAACCTGATATGGAATTTGAGTCGGAAGATTACGGAATGTATCAGCGAATATGGCGTGTGACGGATAAGTCGGCGATAGATAGAATTGTAAAGCTCTTTAAAAGTGAAAAGCTATATATAACTGACGGACAGACGAGATATACTACTTGTTTGAAGTATCGTGACTATATGAGAAGTCAAAATCCCAATCATACGGGGAAAGAGCCGTATAATTACACCATGGTTTCTCTTTTTGATTCAAATTCTGACGGAGTGGCAATAATGCCTGAACACCGTAAAATCAAGCTTCCATCAGGCTTTAATGAGGAATTTTTTATCTCAATGGCACAGGAGCATTTTAAAATTGAGAAAATAATCGTAGACGAACAGGACGATTCAATAACTCAAACAATGAAGAGCCAGATAATGACAAAACGCATTGAAACAAAGCTTGCTGTGTATACGGGCGATAATTATTTTTATCGGTTGACATTAACAGATGAAGATTATATAAAAGAAAAGATTTTGCCTGAAATGTCAAAATACTATTGCGGTCTTGACACTGTTGTTTTGAGAAAACTAATTATAAATGATATTTTCGGGATAGAGGACGATTATGCAGAGCTTGTGTCCACATCAATCAGTTCGAGAGAATGTGCAAAAGCAGTGAAAGACGGTACTGCAGACGTTATGATTGCATTAAATCCTGTAAAATTTGAAGAAATTCAGGCAGTGACGGGCGAGAATGAGAAATTGCCGTTCCGTTCAATCAGTATTTTCCCCAAGCCCTCTGTGGGAGTATTTGTAAATGTTAAAGAATAGGAAACTGTCAAGAGATAAAATCTGTAATGAGAGAGACAAAGAATTATGTAAACATAATTTGAATTTAGCAGATATAGTAACATTGTTTCGCATTGTGGGTGCAGTATTGCTTATAGCAATAAAACCGACTTCGGGTTTGTTTTTGCTTTTGTACACCATAACAGGAGCCACAGATGTAATTGACGGTCAGATTGCCCGAAAAACCAACACATCAAGCGAGTTTGGTGCAAGACTCGACAGCATTGCAGACGTTTATTTTTTGGGGTTGCCGCATTTAAAATTATGCCTTTATTATGGAGTAAATTAACTCTTTTGATTTGGTTATTTATTGCAGTTACGGCACTTGTCAGGATAATTTCTTATGTGGTTGCAATGATAAAATATCACTGTTTTGCCTCGCTCCACACATATATGAACAAGCTGACTGGATTTCTGCTTTTTACCGTTCCATACGTTGTGATGTATCCGTTTTCTGCATCAGCCTTTATGGTAATCAGCGTTGTAGCAGTGATAGCGGCATCAGAGGAGCTTATCATTCATATCAGGACAAATCAATATTGTGCTGATACGAAAACGTTATTTGTACACAAATAAAAGGGAGAGAATAAACTGTATATAATATAGGCGGTGCAGACAGTGAAGTGCTGCACCGATTTTTATCCGATAGAAAATGTCTCGTTTATGCTTGTTCTGTTTTAGTATTTCATATTGTTTTTTATTGCACGGTCAATATTGCGTTTTGCATCACGGCGTGCAATGTCTTCACGTTTATCGTATAGCTTTTTACCTTTTACCAATGCAAGCTCAACCTTAACAAGCGAGTTCTTTAAATACACCTTGAGAGGGACAAGGGATAATCCCTGTTCCTTTAATTGTTGAGACAACTTCAGTATTTCACGCTTATGCATTAAAAGCTTTCGTTCACGCAATGGATCACGATTAAATATATTTCCTTTTTCAAAAGGGCTTATATTCATTCCTTTAATCCAGACCTCACCGTTATTTATTCCCGCATACGCATCGGTCAGATTGACTTTTCCGTCTCTCACCGATTTAACTTCTGTTCCGAACAGTTCAATTCCGCATTCGTATGTTTCAAGAATGAAGTATTCATGTCTTGCTTTTTTGTTTTGTGATATAATTTTAATATTTGATTTGTTTTCGGACATATAAACACCTCAATATACAATATTTCAAGAGTCAGTATAACATATTTTAACCAAAAAGTAAAGTTTTTTTAAAAATATCAAGTTTTTTATTAAAATAGCTTGATTTATGAGCAAAAATAGTGTAAAATAGAAGTACGATAATATATTTGATATTTTGGAGGTACTCATGAACGAAATAAAATTCGATTATGAAAAAGCAAAAGGATTTGTATCTGAAACGGAGGTACAGGCATTAGCTCCATACGTAAAGGTAGCACACGATGCTGTACAAAATAAGACAGGTGCAGGAAATGACTTTTTAGGATGGGTTGATTTACCCGTCGATTATGATAAAGAGGAGTTTGCAAGAATTAAGAAAGCGGCTGAGAAGATAAGAAATGATTCAGACGTACTTATTGTTATAGGAATAGGCGGATCATATCTTGGCGCAAGAGCAGCTATAGAGATGCTTTCACATTCATTCTATAATTCTGTTTCTAAGGATATGCGTAAAGGCCCACAGATATTCTATGCAGGTAACAGCATTAGTTCTACATATCTTGCAGAACTGATAGAGGCAGTAAAGGATGTTGATTTCTCTGTAAACGTTATATCTAAATCAGGTACAACTACAGAGCCTGCAATAGCTTTCAGAGTTTTCAAAGAAATGCTTGAAGAAAAGTATGGCAAAGAAGGCGCTAAATCAAGAATATATTCAACAACCGATAAAGCACGCGGTGCATTAAAGACACTTTCAGATGCGGAAGGTTATGAAACATTCGTAGTTCCTGATGATGTAGGCGGAAGATTTAGTGTATTGACAGCTGTAGGTCTTTTACCGATTGCAGCTGCAGGTATTGATATAGATGCTATGATGCAGGGTGCTGCAGACGGCAGAACGCTGTATACCAATCCTGATATGAATAGCAATCCATGCTATCAGTATGCGGCAGTAAGAAACTGTCTTTTAAGAAAAGGCAAGAATATAGAGATGATGATAAACTTTGAACCGTCACTACACTATTTCGGTGAATGGTGGAAACAGCTTTACGGCGAGAGTGAGGGTAAGGATAACAAGGGTATATTCCCGGCAGCTGCTGATTTCTCAACAGATTTGCACTCAATGGGGCAGTACATCCAGGACGGTCAGAGAATGTTGTTTGAAACAGCAATTCTTGTGGATTTGCCGAGAAAGAATATCACAATCGAAGCTAATGACGATAATCTTGACGGACTTAATTTCCTGGCAGGTAAAACACTTGATTATGTAAACCTTAAGGCATCGCAAGGTACAGCACTTGCACATACTGACGGCGGAGTGCCTAATCTTGCAGTACACGTTCCGGAGCTTAATGCATATAACTTCGGTAAGCTTGTATACTTCTTTGAAATGGCGTGTGCTATATCAGGATATCTTCTTGGTGTAAACCCATTCGACCAGCCGGGTGTTGAAGCATATAAGAAGAATATGTTTGCATTATTAGGTAAGCCCGGATATACGGATATGCAGGCAGAGCTTGAGAAGAGACTCGGCAACTAATCACGATTTTTATGATGAGGAGTGTTATCTCTCATTATAATTATAAAAATAAACAATGGAGGACAATATTATGGTTAAACTATTAATCGGCAAAAAGGGAACAGGTAAGACAAAGGCACTTATAGAGCAGGTTAATGCTGCATCTTCTGTTGCTAAGGGAAACGTTGTTTTTATATCAAATAATACATCAAGCTCAATGTTTGACATCTCAAGAAATGTACGAATGACAGATACAACTGATTTTGATATCGTAAACTATAGTGAGTTTGAAGGATTCATTTGCGGTATAATCAGCGGTAACTATGACATAACAAATATTTTCGTGGACGGTCTTTTCAAAATAGTTAAGAGTGATGATCTTGACGGACTTGAAAACTTCCTTGCACGTCTTGAAAAAATAAGTGCAAAGTTCGATATTTCATTTGTATTATCATTAAGTATCGACGCTGATGCAGCTCCTGATTACGTTAAAAATCTTGCGTAAATAAGGGCAAATACAGTACTAAAATTAAAAATTACAGAAAAGGGCGAAAATTATTAGCTGAAGAACCTGCTTATACGCAGGTGCGTGGCTGCCTGCGAGGCGAACGCCCTTTTAGTCTGTTTATTGGAGGTAAAAATGCAATATCATAGTACGAGGAATAATAATATATGTGTAAGCTCTGCACAGGCAATCAAACAGGGACTTTCAGAAGAGGGCGGACTGTTTGTACCAGAGACTTTTCCAAAGGTAACACTTGATGAAATTTCATCTTTGAGCGTAAAATCCTACAATGAGCGTGCATACTTTGTTTTAAGTAAATTCCTGACTGATTTTTCAGATGAAGACTTGAAAAATTGTATTACAAACGCATATACAAAGGAGAAATTCGGCACTGATGCGATTGCTCCGTTGTATAAATTAAATGACAAGGTATATTTCCTTGAATTATGGCACGGCCCGACTTGTGCATTCAAGGATATGGCACTTCAGATACTGCCGTATTTCCTGACTACATCAATGAAGATGACTAATGAAGAAAAGGAAATAATAATTCTTGTAGCGACATCAGGTGATACAGGCAAAGCCGCACTTGAGGGCTTCAAGGATGTAAACGGTACTCGTATAATCGTATTCTATCCCGATAACGGTGTAAGTGAAATACAGAAGCTACAGATGGTTACACAGCGCGGTAATAATGTATCTGTTGCTGCGGTTAAGGGTAACTTTGATGATGCACAGAACGGCGTTAAGAAAATATTTACAGATGCGGAGTATAAAGCATTACTCGACAGAAACGGCTTTAAGTTGTCAAGTGCGAACTCAATAAACTGGGGACGTCTTGTGCCGCAGATAGTATACTATTTCTCTGCTTATGCCGATATGCTTGCATCAGGTGAAATTTCTATCGGTGAGGAGATTAATGTTGTTGTACCGACAGGTAACTTCGGTAATATTCTTGCATCGTATTATGCAAAGAAAATGGGATTACCCATTAAGAAATTTATCTGCGCTTCAAATGAAAATAATGTTCTTACTGATTTCATAAAGACAGGTGTATACGATAAAACAAGACGGTTCCACACAACCATTTCTCCGTCTATGGACATACTTATCTCTTCAAATCTTGAAAGATTTTTATATGATCTTTCAGGCTGTGATGATAAACTTATAACAGAGCTTATGACAAAGCTTAACACGGAGGGCAAGTACGAGATACCCGATAGCATAAAGGCAAAAATGCAGGAACTGTTTGATGCTGATTTCTGTGATGATAAGGAAACAATGTCGGCTATAAGAAAGACCTTCGAAAATGGCGAGTATGTTATTGATACACACACAGCAGTTGCTAAGAGTGTGTATGATAAATATGTATCAAGAACGGGTGATAGCACAAAGACTGTTATTGCATCTACTGCAAGTCCGTTCAAATTCAATCAGAGTGTTCTTATCGCTCTTGAGGACTATAACTATGTTATGGGTAAGGACGAGTTTGAACTGCTTAAACTGTTGCGTGACAAGAGTGGTATGAAAATTCCTGAGTCTCTTGCAGAATTAAAGGACCGTACACCTATTTTTGATACCGTTGTTGCAAAAGAGGATATGGAAAATACCGTAAGTGATTTTTTGAAAGTAGAATAGGAGATAGATATGTTAAAGAAAGAAGAAGTTATTTCAAAGCTTTCAAAGGGTGAACTTGACGATTCGTTAAAGTACCTGTACGTTTCATCAGATGTTGACCTTTACAGAGACAGATATATGTCTGTTATAAACGGCTATGAGGAGATATTCGGTAAGGCAGATGAGATTGCATTGTTCTCCGCTCCGGGCAGAACAGAAATCGGCGGTAATCACACAGACCATCAGCATGGCTGTGTTATTGCAGGCAGTGTTAATCTTGATGTTATTGCTGCAGTTTCGCTTAATAACGAAAACGTGGTTAGAATTAAGTCAAAAGGTTATCCTATGGACGAGATAAATCTTGATGACTTAGAGATAAACGAAAAAGAGTACGATAAGGCAATATCACTCATAAGAGGAGTTATAAAGCGTATAACAGAACTCGGTTATGAAGTGAAGGGATTTAATGCGTATACAGAGTCAAATGTTATGAAAGGCTCGGGACTTTCCTCATCAGCGGCGTTTGAGGTTTTAGTAGGAACAATAATAAATCATCTGTTTGCTAATGCTGAAATCAGCCCTGTAGAGATTGCCAAAATCGGTCAGTTTGCAGAAAATGTTTATTATAATAAGCCCAGTGGCTTGCTTGACCAGATGGCGTCGTCTGTGGGAGCTGTTGTAGCGGTTGACTTTAAGGACAATGATGCGCCTGTAGTTAAAAAGGTAGATTTTGATTTATCAAGCTTTAATCATTCACTATGTATCATTGATTCAGGTGCAGATCATGCTGACTTAACAAACGAATATGCGGCTGTAACAGAGGAAATGCGTCTTGTGTCGGAGTTTTTCGGTAAAAAATATCTGCGTGAAGTAAGCAGAGACGAGTTCTTTAACAAATTAAAGGATATAAGAAAAGCTGTAAACAATGATCGTGCAATTTTGAGAGCTATTCACTATTTCAATGATTCGGACAGAGCTGTTGCAGAAACAGAGGCTATAGAAAAAGGCGACTTCAAAGAGTTCTGTAAGCTTAATCGTGAATCAGGGCGTTCATCATTTATGTATCTCCAAAATGTATATGCGTCGTCTATGCCTAAAGCTCAGGCAGTGTCGCTGACGATTGCACTATGTGAGGAAATTTTGGGCGACAAAGGCTCATTCCGTGTTCATGGCGGCGGCTTTGCGGGTACGGTTCAGGCGTTTGTTCCAAATGATATGGTAGATGAATTCAAGTCAAGAATAGAGGCTGTATTGGGTGAGGGAATGTGTCACATTCTTTCAATCAGACCTGTCGGCGGATATAGATTAGTATAATATTACATACAGGCTATAATAAAGCGGCTGTTGCATTTAGCGCAGACCGTTCAAAGGCTTAAAATGCCACAAAATCAATATCTGATAAAGACTTATTGAATAAAATCGATGTTGAAATCCGCATTTTATGCGGATTTCTTGCATTTAATGCCTTTGAACTATTTGCTAAACTCACCCTCGGAGTACACACGTACGCCGTCGGGCAAGGTGAAATACGTATAAATCCGCATTTCACTTCGTTTCGCAAATTCTGCATCTAAATCCATTCAGCCCCACAAGTGGGTGCTGCTAACGCACACCCCCTTTTGTAACTTATTTATTTTTCATCATCACTTTCTGTGGTCGGCTCCTGTGAAGGAGTTTCTTCGATAAGAGTTACATTGCTGTCTTGTTCTGTATCTTCATTGGGAGTCTCTGTCGAAACAGGTTCAGCATGTGCTTGCGTTTCATCTGCTTCGACATTTGATTTTCTTGTTGTATCATCATAGACTATAGGTAATACATCTATAAATCCTGCATAGAATACATGAAGTTCCACATCATTCCATTGGTCTTCTGCTGTGTATTTGTAAAACTTTGACTGAGCAGTGAAATATGGTACGGGATTTGCTTTTACATATTTAAAATCATCAGATATATAGCTTGTAGCCATTGATTGATTGAAGTCTTCAATATTAGCAATTAGTTCAGCACTGTACTTGTATTCGTTTGATGTATCGCATACAATGTCTACGATACGCTCATCATGCAGCCAGCCAACCTCTGCACCAAACGCTTCAGATACAACTCTCAACGGTATGTATGAAGTATCACCAATAATAGTAGGCTGTAAATCTGTTATATTAATTCGTGTATAATTATTTGAAGATGTGTCAGAGTCAACCCACTTTGAAAGCGTCCATACATTTGAGCCGTATTCATTGAAGGTACGCATAAACTGTACTATGATGTTATTTTTCGTACACGTAATAGTTTGAGCGTCAAGCAATGAATTCATTGTGAATTGATCCCAATATACGTTGATACCCATCTTATCAAAAATACTTCTTAACGGCACATACGTAGAGTCGTTTATTATAACGGGCTTTATACCATTGGAGAAAGGTATACTTTCACCGTTCAGAACAACTGATATATCCGAATTTAATGATGGAGCCGGAATTTCCGCTGATTGTGAGGGAGGCTGTGTCGGAGTTGTTGCTGTATTACCATGCGGATTAAGTGTGAATGTCGGTTTCATTGTACCGTCAAACAAATGCTGCTTGTCTGAGTCACAGCTTATATTTACGCACCAGTCTGTGAGCGTTATTTTCATAGTGCCGTTTGCAACAAATTGACCGTTTGATGCATAGTTTACGGTAAAAGGTACAGTTCCTGTGGTATCATTCATTGTTCCTTCGTAACATGTATATATAAGCTGTTGATTGCCATTTTTAACAAATTTAAAATCAACAGTTACCGTATTGCTGTCACAGGATAAAATGTTTAGTTCGCCATAATTTGAGCTTGTAGCACCTGCAGAAAGGTACTTGCCCACAAATGCACTGTTATTATATGTATCTGCAAACGCATTAGGCACAATAGCTATAAATAGTGCGAGTGCAGAGATAACAGCAAAAAATCTTTTTTTCATAAATATAACGCTCCCTTAATATTATTATAGTCAAAAGCAGAGTATAGCATTTGCTATACCCTGCGGAAGTATCAGATAGTCCGATTATGCCTTGTTTACTGAGCCGAAAAGCTCCATCTTTTCTTTAACGATGGTCTTTATTGCCTCAAAACCAGGTGCGAGAAGCTTTCTCGGATCAAATCCCTTGCCTTCAAGGTCTTTGCCTGCCTCAATATACTTTCTTGTAGCTTCCTGGAAGTATAGCTGACACTCTGTATTTACGTTGATTTTTGCAACGCCTAATGATATAGCCTTTTTAATCATATCTGACGGGATACCTGTACCACCGTGAAGAACAAGGGGAAGATCACCTGTAAGCTCTTTAATTCTTGCAAGTGCGTCAAAGTCAAGACCTTTCCAGTTCTCGGGATACTTGCCGTGTATATTACCGATACCTGCTGCCAAGAAGTCAACACCCAAATCAGCAATCATCTTACACTCATTCGGATCAGCAATCTCGCCTGCACCTATAACGCCGTCCTCTTCACCGCCGATTGAACCAACCTCAGCCTCAATTGAAAGACCAAGATGATGAGCAGCATTTACAAGCTCTGTTGTCTTTGCAATATTCTCATCGATGGGGAAGTGTGAGCCATCAAACATTATTGATGAAAAGCCTGCTTTTATACAGTCATAGCAACCCTCGTATGAGCCGTGGTCAAGATGAAGGGCAACCGGTACAGTAATATTAAGTGTTTCAACCATTGCGCTTACCATAGCTGCAACAGTTTTAAAACCTGTCATATATTTACCTGCACCCTCTGAAACACCAAGAATAACGGGTGAGTTGTTTTCCTGTGCTGTCAAAAGTATAGCCTTTGTCCACTCTAAATTATTGATGTTGAACTGACCTACTGCATAGTGGCCTTCAACCGCTTTTTGTAACATTTCTGTTGCTGAAACTAACATTAATAAGTTCCTCCTTAAAATATTATATATAAAATCATAAGCTTAATAGCTTCAAAGATTTTCTTGATTGGTATGTGCTTACAGACCTATTTTTAAACTGCGTGCATAATAAAAGAGATATTGCTGAGCGATACCGCCAAGCTCGCCGTAACGTATATTGGCAAATTCAGCAATTGTGGGTATAGTTTGCGGAGTGTTGTCAAAATAACAATATTCCATAATTCTCTTTATCCACACGTCTATGGGGAATGAGTCGAATTTGTTAAGTGCAAACAGCAATATACAGTCTGCAACCTTATTACCCACTCCGTTTAGTGTCATAAGCGACTTTTTTGCATCTTCTGTTGACATAGCGTAAAGCTCATCTAATACGAAATCACCGCAATCGACACGCTTTGCACATGCTGATATGTACTTTGCACGAAATCCCGAACGTATAACCGCAAGCTCGTCATCAGACAGATTTGCTATTGTATGAGCATCGGGAAATGCATAGTATGTTTTGCCTTCATATATGTGTGCTGTACCATAGTTTTCGCATAAAGACTCAATTATTTTTTTAATTCTCGGTATATTATTACTTGCCGATATAATAAAGGAAATAATAGTTTCCCATAAGTCCTGTTTAAGAATACGTATCCCATCTCCATGAACTATTGCTTCACTCATAACGGTATCGGAGCAGGATGTCAGTTTTTTCTTTATTGAACCGTAGTCACGGTCAAGATCAAGAAAAATCCGCCACACACTGTTAAAATCATCAAGAGATGTGCTGTGGAGCGTAACAGTGTTACCGTTTTGGGTAATTCTTACGGTTTTACCGTACGCTGTGCCGATATAACCGCCGTCAGAGCAAGGGTTAAATCTAAAACACTGTCCGCAGTCGAAAGTGTCTGCGAGCTTGAAATCCTTGATATCCTCCAACAAGACATTATTGTTTTTTACACTAATTCTCATAACAGCTTTAGTATATCATAAAATACAATTAATTTCAATATAAAAGTTAAAAAAATTTTAATTTGTCGAAAATGCAAATAAGGATAAGTAAAAAGACAATTTTGTAGGTTATTTTGATAGGTTATTGATAAATTTTCCGTCATCAAAAAGATGATGTGCCCCCAAAAAGCCAGGCTTTTAAGAGACACATCAAAACAGTCGGTATTTTTTATACACAAATCCAACGATGGAGAGATGCAATTTTTGTTTTTATATTAATATTCTTCAGGATTGACTGCCTTTCCGTCTTTGTGTATTTCATAATGCAAATGCGAATCTGTCATATTCTCGCCTGTGCTTTCTCCGACTGTGCCGATAACATCACCTTGTTTTACATTATCACCTTGAGCTACACTTACCTCACCAAGCTGGGCATAGACCGTATCAAAACCGTCATTATGACCGATAATTACAGTGTTTCCGTAACTGCCCTTCATAACACGTGTTACAGTTCCGTCAGCAGTAGCTGATACGCTGCATCCTATCGGTGCTTCAATATCAATTCCGTTATGAGTACGCCAATCGCCGTAAAATTCGTTATACATAAGCGTATCCGTAGCAAATCCGTATTTTATCGTCATTTCACTGACTGGGTTGGTGAAATTGCAGTTTTCTTCCGCATTTACAACAACTGCGGCTGACACAACATCGGGATTGTCTATCGTATAGTCCTCAGCTGTTTCTTCTGCAGGGGGGTACTCAATGAATTGGTTGCTATCAACAGCTTCGTTTTGAGCTACCTCGACGGGCATTTCTTCGTATGTTTCAATCTCAGATACACTTGCATCATCGGATTTCCCTGTTTCATCCTCATTTACTGCCACTATTGCAGGCGTATTGACAGTTGTTTCATCTTCTTCACCTTGTAAAAAAAAGCCTGCAACACCAATAGCAATTACACAGCAACATAGAGCTATGTAAAAGCCCGGCAACTTTTTTGTTTGAGAATTGTTTTTCATAGATATTCTTCCTTTCAAATCAAATTTATACAAATATTGTGTCCCTAAAAAATGAAATTATACTAAAAAGTCCGTTTTTTATATTGATTACCATAAATATTTACGAATTATTTTCAATTTACCTATAGCCAAAACAAGATTTTTGTAGTATAATATAAAACAGATGTCTTTATAGATGCATAAATGCGATAAAGCCTCTTTACCGCATTATGGGTAAATACCCGTTATTGTAAAATTAGATGGGAGTGATTGATTTGAGAATTAAAAAAATCTCAAATGACAAAATTGTAGTACAGCTTACCGATAGTGATCTTGAATATTTTGATGTTGATATTGATAATGCAACGCCGCAGTCAACAGACTTACATAAATTTTTATTTGAAGTGATGGAACTTGTAAAGAGTGAAACAGGCTTTGATCCGTATAATGGCGGTCAGGTTGTCGTTGAAGCGGCAATGTCGCCAAACGGAATGAGTCTCACTATAAGTAAAATACGAACAGGAAATTCATCAATAACTCGTGAGCAGTTTAATAAAGCAAAAAAAGTGACAGTTAAGTCAAAAGAATGTGTATCTCATACAGAAACTGCACAATTGGCAGAATGTTCGGGTATACGAAAGAGAAAATCTAAAAAAAATGCATCGTGTAGCACGGTGTTTGTATTTGATTCGTTTTCAGATTTTGAGAAGGCTGTATGCGTGTCGGATTTTGATTTTGGCGACGCACTGCTTTACCGTGACAAGTCAAGATATGCTTTAATTTATCCGCAGGGTGCGGGAATGCGTAAATACAACGTATTAAGCGAGTATGCCCTTAAAACAAGGAAAAACGATGTATTAGCTGACAGTATATGCGAAAGCTGGATGGCGGTTGCATCAAAAGATACCCTTTGTGAAATGGCAGAAAATCTCCGTAAAATGAATTATTTGTAAACTTGGAAAATAATACTTGAAATTTTTATTTATATGTAGTATAATGTTAATAGTGTATGTTCTACACTTAAGATTGAAAAAAGGAGATTTGCTATGAATTTATTTGGTTTAGTTGCGTATGCACAGGAGTCTACAGGTCAGGCACAGGCATCGGGAGGTGCGGCAGCGTTAATCAGTTCTTTTTTGCCACTTGTTTTATTAATTGTTATTTTTTATTTTATGCTGATAAGACCGCAGAGAAAACGTGACAAGGAAACAAAGGCAATGCTTGACGCACTCAAGGTTGGTGACAAGGTTGTAACTGTCGGCGGTATTTGCGGTAAGGTTTCAAAGATAAAGGATAGCTTTGTCTTTGTTGAAACGGGTAATATCGGCACGCAGGAAGAAAAAAGCCTGATAAAATTTGAACGAAGTGCAATAAAATCTGTTGAAAAGAAAATTTCAAACTGATTTAACAAAAGGAGCAATATACTGCTCCTTTTGTTATAACATAGGAAATTCTCGTTTTGAGCGGGCAATCTTCCTTGTTCAAAAAATCTGCATAGAGGAAAATTAATATGATTGAAAAAGAACGCATACGTGCAATGAAACAATTTGATTTAGACAGAAAAAAATCAGGTTATCTTGCCGGAGTCGATGAGGCGGGCAGAGGACCGCTCGCAGGACCTGTATTTGCGGCGGCTGTCATCTTGGCAGATGATGTTATAATTGAAGGTATAAACGACTCAAAAAAGCTGTCTGAGAAAAAACGTGAGCTTTTATATGACGAAATTTGTGAAAAAGCAATATCATATTGCGTAGCAAGCGTTGACGAAAAAGAGATAGACGATATAAATATCCTTCAAGCTACATTTAAGGCTATGCGCAATGCTGTTTCGGGATTGTCAGTAACACCCGATTACGTACTAATTGACGGAAATAAAAGCCCATCTACTTCATTTGCGGAAGAAACGGTAGTAAAGGGTGATTCAAAAAGTATGTCTATTGCGGCGGCATCTATCCTTGCAAAGGTCAGCCGTGACAGGTATATAACAGAAATAGCTGACAAATACCCTGGATATGGCTTTGAAAAGCACAAGGGCTATGGTACAAAGGCACATTATGAGGCTATTGAAAAGCTTGGTATATGCCCGATACACAGAAAAACATTCTTAAGAAAGCTGTTTAAATAATATGGAGAAGCGTGAAATAGGCATTGCAGGGGAGAACGCCGCTTGTGCGTTTCTTTCAAAAAAAGGGTATCTTATAGAAAAACGTAATTTCAGACTGAATTTCGGTGAAATTGATATAATTGCTATGGATAAAACCGGCTGTCGTGTTTTTGTCGAGGTAAAAACACGAAAAAACAGAAACTACGGCAATGCATCGGAATTTGTAGATTACCGAAAACAGAATAAAATACGCAACGCCGCTCTTGTCTATTGCGGTGATGAATCATATATGCGTTTTGATATTATAGAAGTATATTACACGCTGTTAGGCGGCAGAATGAAAATAGAGGAAATAAATCATATAGAGGATGCATTTTAATGAATAATTATACTGTTTTTGATGCGCATTGCGACACACTTTGTCAAATTTTGGATAAGGGTGCTGATATATCCCATAATACATATAACATAGATAAGAAGCGTATGATGGAATATGACGGATATACGCAAGTTTTTGCGTGCTTTATAGCGCCTGAGTATTATGCTGATCCAAAAGCAAGATTTGACGCACTATATAAAACATATCTTGCACAAGATTTTTCAGGTATCAATCCAATACTAAGCCTTGAGGGCGGTGAGGTTATAACCTCGCTTGAAGAGATCGACTACCTCTACAGCTGTGGGGTGCGTGCCGTGGCACTTACTTGGAATAACACCAATATGCTTGCAAGCGGTGTAATGTGTGAAGATACAGGACTTACACCCTTTGGGAAAAGTGCCGTAAGGCGTATGGAGGATTTAGGAATATTAGTGGATGTTTCGCATCTGTCGGATAAGTCATTTTATGATGTTGCATCAATAGCCACACGACCAATTATTGCAACTCATTCCAATTCACGTCTTATTTGCCCACATCCAAGAAATCTTACCGACGATATGTTTAAGATAATATGTGAGAGCGGAGGCTGTGCGGGCATTAATTTATACCCTGTATTTATTAGCGAAAAGGAACGCTGTGATGAAAATGATATACTTTTACATATAGAGCATTTTATAGAACTTGGAGGTATTGACAGCTTAGGTATAGGTGCTGATTTTGACGGAACAGACAATAATCTTCCTGTTGGAATATCGGGCTGTGAGGGGTTGTATAAGGTGTTTGATAAAATGTGTAGTGTCGGAATGAGTGATGATGAAATAGATAAAATATCACATAGAAATTTTGAGCGTATTTTTGGGGAGGTGTAATAATGCCTAAATTTTTTACGGCAAGAGAAAACATAAAGGAAACAACTCTTGTGATAGATAATGAAGATGCAAATCACATTAAAAAGGTTTTACGTATCGGTGTTGGTGATGAGATAACTGTATGCGACGGTGCGGGTATGGATTATCGTGTTAGTATTACAAGTATTCAAAAATCATTAATAGAATGTGAAATTTTAGAACGCAAAAAATGCGATACAGAGCCTGATATAGAGATTACATTGTATCAAGGCTTGCCAAAGGCTGCCAAAATGGATTATATTATTCAAAAAAACACAGAGCTTGGAATATCAAGAATTGTTCCTGCGAAGCTATCAAGGTGCGTTGTTAAGCTTGAAGGAAAGTCGGCGGAAGAAAAAAAGTGCGAGCGCTGGCAAAAAATCGCCAACGAGGCGGCAAAGCAGTCAGGGCGAGGTGTTGTACCAAAAATTGCGGAGCCTATGGATATTGATGAGATTATAGAAAGTGTTAAGGACAGCGATCTTGTATTTGTTCCTTACGAATGTGAGGAAGAGTCAAGGCTGAAAACATTGCTTAATACAGCGAAAGATGCAAAAAGAATATCGTTTATAATAGGACCTGAGGGTGGATTTGATGCATTGGAGATTGAAAAGCTCAAAAACGCAGGCATTAAACCGGTTACGTTAGGTAAACGTATACTTCGCACAGAAACCGCCGCAGAGGCAGTTGTATCAATGATTATGTATGAATATGATGAGATATAAAAACTCATCAACACCTTGACCCCCCAATATTGGGGCGGGGTTGATGCGTTGATGCACAGCTACATTACAGTCGATATATTGACTTTTATATTATATTACAAATAAATTCGCCGTCAAACGATCGGCGTTTTTTTGTATTAATATGTCGAATATTTTCCTGATAGCCCAATTTGATATTTTTCTACAAATTACCTTTCAATTTCGACGTTCAATGATGATTGAATTGTACTGACTTTTATTGAAAATATGAAATATGTATGGTAATCTTGTAGTGCAATTGCGAGAAAAATAAAGAAATATACAAGGGAGATTACGAAAATGGAAAAAATAAAAGTTCTTGTGGTAGATGATGACGAAAAATATGCTAAAACACTCGCTGAACATATAAGTATACAAGAGGATTTAACAACTGCGGGCATTGCGACAGACGGCGAAGAGGCATACGAAATGATACTTGAAACAAAGCCCGATGCAGTTGTCTTGGATATTATTTTACCAAAGCTTGACGGAGTTGGTGTACTTCGCAGACTTGCAAAGGAGGAATTAGACAAAAAGCCTGAAATACTTGTCAGTTCTGCATCATCGCTTAACAAACTTTATGATACAGCAAGCCGTTACGGTGCTGCATACTATATGATAAAGCCCCAAAGCTGTGATAGCATTTGTGATACAATACGTGATATGTGTGGTATTCACCGAGAACATAAGGCACAGGCAACCGTAGGTATTAAAGATGAATCCTATGATCTTGAGGCACTTGTTACTGAATACATACATGAGCTTGGAGTTCCTGCACATATAAAGGGTTATCATTATCTGCGTACAGCGATTATGATGGTAGTAAAGGATATGGACTTGCTAAATTACATAACAAAAGAATTATATCCCGAAATTGCAAAAGCATATCAGACTACATCAAGCCGTGTAGAACGAGCTATACGTCATTCGATTGAAGTCGCATGGACACGCGGCAAGCCTCAAACAATGAACGAAGTGTTCGGCTACACAATAAACACAGGTAAAGGCAAGCCGACAAACTCTGAATTTATTGCAATGATTGCCGACAGAATACGATTAAAAATTAAGTAAATAGCAGTTTAATAAAAGGTACAGACTATATTCATACGGTCAGTACCTTTTTCTTATGAAATATCCCTATAGAAAAAGTATGCATATTTATTTGACAAAGATGATATCGTATGATATAATTTATTATACTAAAGGGAAGGGATAAGTAAAACGGTGGAATGTTTTTTTAATTCTGTGAATGAAAAAGAATTTGACGGAGTGCGTGTTTTTTACGCAGACGTATCGAAGATTGATACGGATATGGATTATATATGTATTTCAGATTACAGACGTGAAAAACTAAAAAAATTGAAGGGTGATAATAAAAAGATGTCCCTTGGTGCGGAGCTTTTACTTATATATGCTATGGAGAAATATTATCCTGATGTTAAATTTCCGCTTGTCTTTACCCAAAATGAACATGGAAAGCCTGCAATTAAATGTGCTGATATTTACTTTAATCTTGCACATTCCTCTAATGTTTCAGTGTGTGCAATAGCGGACAGACCTGTCGGTGTTGATGTTGAGAGTAAATACAGAGTGAGTGATGCGGTTAAAAAAAGATGTTTTACACAAAATGAATACGATAGTGCATTTTATCATATCTGGACACGCAAGGAAGCAGTTTCAAAGGCTGAGGGGAGCGGCATTTCATTGGGATTTGACACTTTTTCGGTGCTTGATGATGATGTTGTGATTGACAAAATAAAATACCGCCTCACAAGCTTTGATGCAAGTCTTAACGATGTGTATATTTCTCTTTGTGTACAATTGGACGTTGTTTAAAGTTAACTATTTGTCGGTATGACATATCCTCGTATTCGTTACTGACAGGTGTCGGCATAAGCCCTGTTGTTTCGGTATGTGATACGGCGTCATTGCCTATATCAAGCTCTGTTTCATCGAGGATTTGTTCGTTTGTTTTAGATTTATTCATAGTAAAACTCCTTTCTATGTTAATAGATTGTGTAGAAAAATAAAATATATTCATATTTGAATGGAGGATAAAAATGATTGGTATAATAGGTGCAATGGCGTTGGAAATTGACGGATTAAAGAAAGAAATGGAGAATACGTCCGCCAATACAATATCGGGAGTTGAGTTTTCTGTCGGCGTAATAGGTGGCACAGAAGTAGTTATAGCACAGGCAGGTGTTGGCAAGGTGAATGCCGCAGTAACGGCACAGACTATGATTTTAAAGTATAACCCATCTGTAATTATAAATATAGGTGTTGCTGGCGGAATAGAGCCGTCATTAAAAATAGGTGATATTGTTGTTGCGGATAAGGTGTGTGAACACGATATGGATACAACTGCTGTAGGAGATGAGCCTGGATTTATTACAGGTATTGATACGGTATATATGCACTGTGACAGTGAGATTTCAAATATTATATCAGTGTGTGCAAAAGATATGGGGTTACATACGGTGCGTGGCACAATCGCAACAGGTGATATTTTTGTTGCGGAGAATAGTGTACGTAACAGAATATCACAATTATTTAACGGTGTCGCCGCTGAAATGGAGGGCGGCTCAATCGGTCACGTATGCGTTATGAACAATGTTCCTTTTGCAATATTGCGTGCAATGAGCGACTGCGCAAATGATGACAGCAAGGTGGACTTTCCTGTCTTTGCGGCAAAAGCGGCGGAAAATTCTATAAAAATAATATTAAGATTTTTAAATACATATAAGGGGTGAAGAAAATGCAGAAAATAAAATCTTTTGAGGTGGATCATACAAAGCTTGAGCCTGGATTTTACATTTCACGTATTGACGGCGATGTTGTGACGTATGATATGCGCTTTTGTAAGCCGAATACAGGTGTTGTGCTTGACAATGAGACAATGCACACGGTTGAGCACATGATTGCTACATTTATGAGAAATTCCGAGATAACAGACAGCGTTGTGTATTTCGGACCTATGGGTTGTCAGACGGGCTTCTATCTTTTGGTTCGTGACTGTATTGAGCCTGAACACGTTGTAGAGGTTTTGAGAGGTGCATTAAATGATACACTTTTGCATAATGGACCAGTCTTTGGCGCAAGTGCTGTTGAGTGCGGTAACTATCGTTCTCTTGACCTTGGTAAGGCTAAAACGGCGTGCGAAAATTATCTGAAAATATTAAAAGGTATAAATGAATATCAATAATTTGCATGGGGGATGTAAAGAAACAGCACTGATTATTTGACGGCAGGAGTGTTCGAGTTTTTTACAGCCCTTTTTTAATTATGTCTAAATTATTAAATTTTAATTATTTTCTAAAAAAGTATTGAGATTTTTATATATTTATGATATACTGTACCTTGTATAGGTTTAATCGCATCAGAAGAGGAATAGATTTATGTTCGGATACGTAACGGTGGGAAATAATCAAATGAATGAGGCAGAATATTCTGTATTTTCATCTTACTATTGCGGAGTATGCAAAGCAACAGGTAAATCATCATCTCAGATTTCAAGGTTAGGCCTTAGCTACGATATAGCTTTTTTGGCACTCGTATTGTCGTCTTTTTTTGAAGATGGCGAGTGTATTGAGGAAAATTGTATTATCCATCCGTTTAAGAAACGAAAATGCGTTAAAAATGATAATGCCGTAACGTATTCTGCTATGGCAGGCGTGGTGCTTTCGTATCTTAAACTAAAGGACGATTGGAATGATGACAGGAGTATAAAGTCACTTCTTGGTATGGCTATGTTATTCCGAGGTGCTAAAAAAGCAAAAAGATTTTTAAAAAGAGAATATCCCGTCATTGAAAAACAGCTTGAAATTTTGAGCCGATATGAAAAAGAACATTCATCTTCATTAGACGATACAGCAGAGACATTCGGGAAAATACTTGAGTGTTTATTTACTCCCGATTTCATTTCTGACGATAAAGAAAGACGTACTCTTGCATGGCTCGGGCTTAATTTAGGCAGGTGGATATACATAATAGACGCAGTAAATGACTTTGAAACTGATTTAAAATCGGGTGCATATAATCCTCTTGTCAGTATGGGATATAAGAGCTTTGATGAGTGCGTTAAGAATACAGAGCTTATTTTGACTCTTTCTCTTGACGGCATTGCAACTGCATTCGAGCTTATGGATATTAAAAGGAACAGGGAAGTAATTGCAAAAATCATATATATAAGTTTAAAAGAGAAACAGAATTTTATTTTACACAATAAAGGAAAGGACAAAGAATGAATCCTTATGAAGTTTTGGGAGTTCCTGATAATGCTGACGAAGAAACTGTCAAAAAGGCATACAAGGAACTTGTAAAAAAGTATCATCCGGATAAGTACATCAATAACCCGTTGGCAGACCTTGCGGCGGAAAAAATGAAAGAGATAAATAAAGCCTATGATATGATAACAAAGGGATCGGGTCAATCGCATAATACAGGCAGTTATCAAAATCCAAGCTACGGAAGATATCAGAGTTATGGCAATACAGCTCCGTCATTTTCGTTAGTGAGAAGTATGATTTCGATGAATATGATATCGCAGGCACTTATGATGCTTCAACAGCTCCCAAAGACAGCAGAATGGTATTTTTTGTCAGGTGTTGCCTGTGTTAAATCAGGCAGATATACAGACGGTTTAAATTATCTTGAGACAGCAGTAAGAATGGAACCGAACAATACAGAGTACAGAGATACTCTTGATGGTTTAAAAAACAGGGCAGATAGCTATAATTCAGGTGGCGGAATGTATACATCGGGTACAGGATGTCCTCTGCCGTGCTTGTGTCTGCCGTGCTTATGCAACGGACCTTGTCCCGGACCGTGCTGTTAAGCTGAAAGGAGAAATAATTAGATAAAATGGCAAAAGAGCAACATATAACATCAATCGGTGGTCAGGCGGTAATGGAGGGCGTAATGATGCGCGGACCGCATAAGACAGCGGTAAGCGTTCGCAAGTCCGACGGCGAGATTGTTACAAAAGTAGATGAAAACGGCACTAAAAAACGTTCTAAAATCGCAAAATTACCTATTATACGAGGCTGTATCAGCTTTATTGAAAGTCTGGTTATTGGTATGAAAGCACTTATGTATAGTGCTGAATTTGTTGACGTTGAGGATGAGGAAGAAACAGAGAGTAAATTCGATAAATGGCTTGAGGATAAGCTTGGCGACAAGATAAAGGACGTGGTAATATATTTCGCCGTTTTCCTGTCTGTTATAATGAGTGTTGGTTTATTTATTCTCTTACCATTCGGTTTATTGTGGTTAGTGAAAGCAATACCACAGCTCAAATTCATTACCGACCAAAAGATATTTATAAGTGTATTTGAAGGCATTATGAGAATGTTAATATTCTTAGGCTATATGGTCCTTGTATCGCAGATGAGTGATATAAAACGTGTTTATGAATATCACGGTGCGGAGCATAAGACGATTGCCTGCTATGAGGCAGGCGAGGAACTGACAGTTGAAAATGTCAGAAAGCATAAAAGATTTCATCCTCGTTGCGGAACAAGCTTTTTGTTGTTCACAATGATAATAAGCATCATAGTCTATGCATTTTTGCCTGGAATTGATGAAAATAAAAAAATCGTAGCTATTCTTTTAGGAATAGGAACAAGACTGCTATGTTTGCCTATCATAGCAGGCCTGTCATACGAGGTTATTAAATGGGCGGGACGTAGTAAAAACAAATGTGTTGGCATACTTTCAAAGCCAGGTTTATGGCTTCAGAAATTGACAACCCGTGAGCCTGATGATGCTCAGATAGAGGTTGCGATTGAATCAATGAAGCCTTGTATACCTGAGAACAAAGAGGAGGACAAATGGTAGTCGGCAGTTTACGCACAGAGGTGCGCAAAGAATTAGGGGATAATGAACATGAGGCGGATTGGATTATTACTCATGTTACAAAAATGTCACAGGAGGAATTTATAAAAAATCCTCGTGAAATAACAGATGTGGAGTATGAGGAGATAATGAGCATTGTTTCTCGCCGTAATCAGGGAGAACCGCTCCAATACATACTTGGCGAGACTGAGTTTATGGGTTTGGTGTTTAAGGTTAATGATGCTGTACTGATACCGCGTCAGGATACTGAAACACTTGTTGAAACCGTTATTAAAAAGATTAAAGATAAAAAGGTACGTGTTCTTGACATTGGTGCAGGAAGCGGCTGTGTCGGAATAAGCATTGCGAAGTTCTGCCCTGATGCAGAGGTTACGCTGCTTGACTACAGTGAAGCAGTGCTTGAGGTTGCAGGTCAGAACGCAGAACTTAACGGTGTTAATGTAAATCTTGTAAAATGCGATATTTTAGAGGAGATACCCGACGGTAAGTTTGATGTTATAGTATCAAATCCGCCATATATCGAAACTGATACGATTTTCAGCCTTGATAATATAGTGTCTATGTATGAGCCGCCTGAGGC
>JAQXXM010000089.1 GCA_029226065.1 Clostridiales bacterium | reverse complement strand
TTGAATGGTTATTTCTCCTCTTATAGGTACACCACCGTCAATAACCAGTTTATTCATAATATCACCTCATATTTTTTCTATATGCCGTATATTATGAATAAAGGAAGGATTGTGTTACAAACCCGTTAGGGGTTTGGTAACTTATGACGTGTTTATTATAACATATTGTATGCCTGAAATAAACAGAATATCACAATTTTAAAGTAAATGTCATTTATTTGTAACACATTTGGATTATAATACCAGGTGAATACACCTTGCAATATACCCCGAAATATGGTATAATTATTAAACAATGATTAGGAGGAATGACTATGTTTAAAAAAATAACCGCCTTTATTTTATCAATAACCGCAATCATAACATCTTCTGCTTATGCTTTCACATTTCCCACTCCCGATTGGGGTGCGTTACTTGAAGAAAAGACACAAATGGTGTCGGAGGCAGATTTTGAATTATACACCGAAGGAGGTCTTAATTCCTCCGTATATTACGGTGCTATAAACGAGCCGAGAGCAGGGGCATATATCGGTATGGTTACCGAAAGCTCGACGCAGTTTGCACCTGTAAGCAGTTACCTTACATATATCGAGGAGATGAATCAACCTGATTTCTATTATCCTGCAAATACAATGATAAGAAACGGTAATTCAGTTGTAATGGTAGGTTGGAGTATTTATAACTTAGATAATGTAGATTATAACCACATTCGTTCTGTTCTTAATACACTATCAACATATAACAAGCCTATGTTTATACGTTTTGCAAATGAAATGAACGTTTCAGCGTTGGGTGACGATCCCACAAAATACGTTAATGTGTTCCGCAATGTTGCGAACATAGTGCATGAATATCCCAATTTTGCTGTGGTATGGTCTCCTAATGACTTAGGTGCACTTGACAGACCTTTTAAGTATTTCTATCCGGGAGATGAATACGTTGACTGGATAGGCGTAAGTTCGTATATGAAAAATTATTTTATGGGTCAACAGAACACTGTCTTAAAAGATACTATTTATTTTATGACAGGCGACTACGCATGGGCAACAAACGCTCTGAAACCTATCGTTAAATTTATGGAGGAAAATAATATAAATAAGCCTCTTATGATAAGCGAGGGTGGTGTATCAACAAACACTAAGTTCGGCGAAGTATCAGAGGATTGGGCATCACCAAGACTCAGGAATATGCTGTGGAATGTCATTATGAAATATCCTCAAGTTAAAATGATTAATTATTTTAACACCAATAGACCTTCGGAATTTGAAAGATATGATATTTCAGGCAGAGTGTATGCTGAGAACATATTTAAAGAAGCTATCCAAAGCGGAGCATATTTAAGGACTGCTGATGATCAGCCGAAGTTTGTATACAAAAAAGCATCAGACGGTCATATACTTACAGCCGATAATGACGGATATGTTCCACTATATACGTTGGCATACGATCCTAAAAACCCGAACATATCGGTCAATTATTATATAGATGGTGAATGGAAGCACTCGTCGGGAAGTATTCCTTATAAATACTATATGAATATCTCCGGGCTTTCAGATGGTCGACATATACTAAAAATCACATCTGTCATTGGAGAAAAGTCCTACATACTCAATAAGGCAGGTATGTCTGTATCGTTTACAGATATGTCAGGTGCAACTACAAACATCGTCACAAATAATGATGGTAAAAATATCGGTGATGTGATTGACAAGATTTATACGACAGATATATTAACATATATAGATGATGCTCCAATTCGAGGATACGCAATAAACGGAAAGACTATGATTTGTCTTGAGGATTTACGTGACTATGGATTTACTGTAAATTATGATGATAGCGTACGAACACTCTATGTTGATAAGACATCTGAGAAATCTCCCGATTTTAAACCATTCTTTGAACGTGGAGCGGTCGGAGGAGTTGCAGGTGATGTTCTTAAGACAGATATAAAGGCATACGTAAACGGAGTTCGTGCTAATGCTTACGCAATAGACGGACGAATGGTAGCCGCTGTCGAGGATTTAGGTACAACAGAGGAAAAGCATGCATCATACGATAATGAAAATCCTATTCTTAACTGTAAAATGTCATATACCTATAATGATTTTGAAAGAGCTTTGAGGCTTTATACAAAATAAGCATAACAAATGGAGCTGTTACGTTAGCAGCAGCTCCATTTGTTATATAAAATTTAACAGGCATTGATTTAATACCATTTTAAGTCTTTGGACGATCCCCTCATTCTTCGCCGTTCCAACAATAGGTGCATAGCTTGGACTTGTCTATTCCGACAGAGTCGAGCATATCGTCTAATCGCAAATATGACAGCGATGTAAAATGAAGCTTCTTCCCTATTTCCTCAACCATTTTCTTGTATTGTTCGGTGTTGGGATCAGCATACAGAGACAAGGTTTCCTTATCCATAACTTCACGTCCCTCAAGTTCATTGATAGTTCTACGTGTTATAAGTTCCATTTCAGATGTTGAACGAGAGAAGTTCAAATATTTACAGCTGAATATCAAAGGCGGGCAACCCGTTCTGATATGCACCTCGTCAGCACCGCTCTCGTACAGGAACTCTGTTGTTTCACGCAGCTGTGTTCCTCTTACAATTGAGTCGTCAATAAGCAACAGACGCTTATTTTTAATAAGATCGTGGATCGGAATTAATTTCATCTTTGCAATAAGATTACGCTTACTCTGGTGTGTTGGCATAAACGAACGTGGCCATGTGGGCGTATACTTTACAAAAGGTCTTGCAAACGGAATGTGAGCTGTATTTGAATAGCCGATTGCATGTGCCATACCTGAGTCAGGTATACATGCTACTATGTCAGGTCTAAAGCCCTCATCACGTTTAGCGAGGCATTTTCCGCAGTTATAACGCATCTGTTCAACAGACATCCCCTCATACGATGAGGATGGATAACCATAGTACACCCAGAGGAATGTACATATTTTCATATTTACATCAGGTGAGTACAGTGTTTTAACGCCTGTTTCGTCAATAACGGCTATTTCGCCCGCCGATAGAGCTTTGTAATCCGAATATCCCAAATTCAAATATGCAAAACTTTCAAATGAAGCACAATATCCATTGTCCTTTTTGCCTATAGCAATAGGCGTTCTGCCATATTTGTCACGTACGGCATATATGCCCTTTTCTGTAAGGATAAGCATACTCATTGAGCCGTCAATAATATCTTGCGCATACTTAATGCCCTCAATGAAATTATCTTTCTGATTTATTATAGCAGCAACAAGCTCGGTTTGGTTTATTTCCCCGTTGCTCATTTGGAAGAAATGTGCATGCTGTTTTAATATTTCATCTACTATCTCATCTGTATTATTTATCTTTCCTACCGTTGTTATGGCATAAGCGCCATGGTGCGAACGCAAAAGTATTGGCTGTGCCTCATAGTCTGATATACAGCCTATTCCGTAATTTCCCGTCATTGACTGTATCTCATCGGTAAACTTTGTTCTGAACTGCGTATTCTCAATACTATGTATTGATTTATCAAATCCTTTTTCGGTACTGTATGTCGCCATACCTGCACGACGAGTACCTAAATGCGAATGATAATCTATTCCGTAGAACAAATCAAATACGCAATCCTCTTTTGATGCTACTCCGAAAAAACCGCCCATAATACTCTGACTCCTTTTTATTTACCTATTCTTTTATTGATATACGCCTCAAGAATGTCTACAGTTTCATCTATTCCCAATTTGCTTGAATTAATAGACACCTCGTACAGTCTTGAATCACCCCAGTGCAACTCGCAATGGTAGTTATGGTATGATTTTCTCTTTTTATCGGTTGTCTTTATAAGTGACTTTGCTTCCTTTTGCGATAGAGAATATTTCTCGCTTATTCTTGCAAGCTTTGTCTCATAATCGCCAAGAACAAATATTGATACTAATGCCGGATGACCTTTTAAAACGGTTTCGGCACATCTTCCGACGATTACAAACGATTCACCGTTTTGCGCAAGCTCACGCATATAATCAAACTGCAATTGGCTTATGACATCCTCGGGAGAGTTATTATAGCCTCGAACAGTTCTTGACAGAATACGCAGCTTAGGTGCCTCGTCAAACTTTTGAATGATCTCAGCATCGCTTCCATTTTTTTCTGCAATTTCAAGCAATAAATTATTATCATACAATTTAATCCCGAAACGCTTTGATAGTTCTTCGGCTATAGCATGACCTCCGCTTCCGAACTCTCGTCCTACAGAAATAATCAACTGTTTATCCATACAATCAATCTCCTCTCTATTAAATATATCTTGCTTTAATAAACACTGCCAACATTGATATAGTTATTACTATACACGTAATTGGTGCTGCCGCCGTACAATAACGTTTCCAGCCTATTGGGTGACCTGCCTTTGCCGATACTGCCGTTCCAACGACATTGGCACTTGCACCTATAGGTGTTGCACTGCCGCCTATATCTGTACCTAATGCAAGTGTCCATGCAAATATATCAATAGGAACATTCATTGTAGCGGACATACTCTTTATAACAGGAATCATTGTTGCCGCAAACGGGATATTATCAATAAATGCACTCGCTACAGCCGACAGCCATATTATTATAGCTATTGCTATATATATGTTTCCTCCGCAAATCTTTGAAATCAATCCTGCAATAATTTCAAGAACACCTGTTTCCTCCAATCCGCCTATTACCATAAACAGGCCGATAAACATAAGGAGCGTTTTATAGTCAACTTTTTTGATTATGTAAACAATATGCTTCGGTGCCGTTAATAGAGTCAGAATTGATATAAACACACCTATGAATGCAACTGTCAGATGTGTCATTGAATGTGTTATCAGCAACGCAACTGCAATAATAAAAATAACAGTACTTATAATAAATCCTCGTATATCTGTTATTGCCGATTTCGGATCAGGCTTAACAGTCGGCAATTCGCTGTTTTTCTTAAGTTCATTTCTGAACATAAAATAGAAATACACCAAAGTTACTATAAAGCAGACGCCTGCTATAATACCCGTATTCGTTATAAAATCAGCAAACGAATAACCAAGTGACGTACCAATAATGATGTTGGGCGGATCACCGCACATTGTAGCACTTCCGCCTAAGTTGGCACAGAAAATTTCCGCTAATATCATAGGCACAGGATTGAATTTCAGAAGTCTTGCAAGCTCCACCGTAACTGCAGCTAAAAACAGAATAACCGTAATTGAATCTATAAACATCGCAAGAATAGCCGACATAAGCATAAATGTGACAAATATAGGTACAGTCTTATACTTTACAAGACTTGCAATCTTAAGACACAGCCATCTGAAAAATCCGACACGTGCCATACCCTCAACCATTATCATCATTCCTGCAATAAATATGATTGTTTCCCAGTTAATGCCTGAATTATTTCCGCCCTCAGACCCGGCAGTATACCAAAAATGCATGGTAAATATATTATGAAGATTAAGCGTCTGTATAATTGCATCGCCATCATTCATTATAACACCAAACACCATCGTTAGTGTTATAACACCGCATACCAACGTAATATGGTGCTTTTCAAACCTGTCCATTACTATAAGCACAAACATAGTTATAAATATTATTATAGCTACTATCTGTGCCAGTGCTATATGTGATATCATTTGTAAATCTCCTATCAAATTATTTTCTTTATCATATCGCAGTAATCGTCAAAGGTTGCTGAGAATATATAATTTAAAACGAGTACCTCATCTGCATTATATCTCTTTACCTCTTCAACAAGACTGCCCCCAAAGGAACGCGGATCAATTACTATTACTTTTCCGCTACTTGCAACAAGCCATGGCAGAAACGCATTTGCGTAAGAGTCTTTTATTACTAAAACCGTTTTTCCATCAGGGTTTGACTTATTTGTTATTTCCATTAACGGATTATCGCCGCCAAAGAACAGTAAGTAATTATTTTTAGTTAAATCAAACACGGGCGAGCCTATACCATATTCTGTAACATTGTCCTCAGCACGCATTTTGATTTCAACATCATTTTTCTCGGTTATGTCGTAGTAAAATATAGTATCCATAACCTGCTCTGTAAGCTGTGACTTAGCCTTAAGATACAACGAACCGTAGAAATTGCCGTTTTCCTTTCTTGTGAAATCTGATTTTTGTACAGCATCTCCACCGCTCATTGATATATACTTTCTATAGGCATCGTATGCACCGTCTGTTGTCCAGTGGTGGTCTGTTTTAAAGTACAGACTGTCACTATTGTCCTGTAGAAGTGCTGAATATGCATCTACGGGGAATATTCCTTTAAGACCTTTATATACGAAATCTATTGCTTCTTTTTGAGAATCCTGTGCATCGGAATATGCCTTGTCGCTAAATTCCAGTGCTGTAGGAACAAGCATTGAATACATCCTTATATTATCAGGCACAGCGTTTCTTATTTCGTTCAAAGCCTCAATATACTTTGTCTGTGATTTCTCGTCCTTATGAAACATCTCCATAATATAGTTATTATACAATACAAGTCTTCCCTCGTTTGACTGACCTGTACCTATATCGGAGCTTGTAACCACTATTCTTCCTATCCCCTCGTCTGTATAGCCTAATCTGCTCCTTATAGCATCGGAAATATTCATAAGCTTTCCACGAAAGGCGATATTATCATCAACATAACCCTCAAAGTCAGACGAAAACTTCCCTGACCATACGTTTTCCATTGAAAATTCAGGGAACGTCTTTAGCTCACGATTTTCATTGGCTATACTGTCCGTATCAGGCGGTGCGAGTATCAGAATTGCGGAAGCACACAGTAATAATATAAATAATACACTTATAAAATATTTACGCATAACTTCCTCCTAAAATCTGAAATACAAGAACGGGTTAGATGTTGAGCCTGTCAATGTTGCTATTGATGCAACGAACAATATAACAACAACTGCACCCTCTATTACCATTCCTATACCTTTTATGGATATAAGCTTATTAAACAGCTTGTACGGCAAAGGCGTAGATGCTATGACAAGTGCCGCTAAAAGCACTATATTACTATATAAAACAGAAACAGTGGTAATATCATATAATCCGCCGTTCAGACCGAACATTGTACGGAAAAATGACGTAAGCTGTGAAAAGTCTGTAAAATAGAACAACGTCCATCCTATTACAACAAAGAACATAGTTGTAATATTGGAGAGCACAGGCACCTTTGACCACTTGCTGAAAAACATCTTTTCAATTATGAGCAGTATGCCATAGTAGACTCCCCACAAAACAAAGTTCCACGATGCGCCATGCCACAGACCTGTTAATGCCCATGTAACCATAAGGTTGAAGTTACGGCGTGCTTTTGAACAACGGCTTCCTCCCAACGGAAAATATACATAGTCACGGAAAAAACTGCTTAAAGTTATATGCCATCTTCGCCAGAACTCTGTTACCGAACGAGAAACATACGGATAGTTGAAGTTCATTGGGAACTTAAAACCTATCATTTTACCCATACCAATTGCCATATCCGAGTACGCAGAGAAGTCAAAATATAGCTGGAAACTATAAAATATAATTCCAAGCCACGCAGAACCGACCGTAGGTGCTGTTGCACTTGCAAAAAGCACATCTTTCGCATCTCCTGCAAAATTCGCAAGAAATATTTTTTTAGCAAGTCCCAACACAAATTGAGTTGCACCGTCTGCAAAGTCATTTATCGTGACATGTCTGTCGCTTAGTCCATCTGCAACATCCCTGTATCGCACTATAGGTCCTGCTACAAGCTGTGGGAACATAGAAACAAATGTAAGAAATTTTAAGTACGATTTCTGTACAGGCGTATCCTTTTTGTATACATCCAAAACGTATGTAAGTATTTGGAAAGTATAGAATGAAATCCCCAGCGGCAAACCTATCTCAGGTACAGGGAACGAAAGCCTGAACAAGGAGTTTACGCTATTTACTGCAAATGCCGCATACTTAAACACGCCTATCATCAATATATCAAACACGATGGCGCATACTACAAAGAATTTCGCTCCGCCCTTATTATCACGATTGTGGCATAATCCAATTCCCAAAGCGAGAAAATAGTTTACTATTGATGCTGTAAGCAGGAGCAACAACAGAGGTGGATCTCCCCAAGCATAGAAAATTAAAGATACAGCTGTAAGGATAGCGTTCTTATATGTTACGTTTTTTGAAAGCGAATATAAAAGCAATACCAACGGTAAAAAAACACATACGAACGTCAGGCTCGAAAATACCATACCTCATTTAACCTCCCCAAATATTTTATCCATTCCAACGTATTATTATATCCTATTTGTCACGTCGTGTCAATACCAAAAAAAAGATTAGTGAAAATAGGTTATGATTTTATTATTTTGTCAAAAAAAATGTACATATCTTCAAAATAATTCTTGAAATGGATTGTTTTATGTGCTATAATCAATTAAAAAGTGTATCATGGAGTTGTGGATTATGAAAAAAATAGCGGCGATAATGGTTGGTCTGTTATGCCTGTGCAGTTGTTTCAAAACAGTACAAACACCCCCTTCATCTGATGTCATACCAGAAATTCATTCAATGACACTTCAACAAAAGGTAGGTCAGCTTTTTATGGTGCGTTGCGACAGCATAACAACGGATGATATAAAAAAGCTTCAACCGGGTGGCATTATTATGTTCTCCTCCGACTTTGACGGGCTTACAAAAGATGGAGTAAGGGATAAAATAAATAATTTCAATGAATTATCAAATATTGCACCTTATATCGCAGTTGATGAGGAGGGCGGCAGTGTTGTTCGTGTAAGCTCACACCCCGAGCTTGCATCGGAAAAATTTCAAAGTCCGCAATATTACTATAACGAAGGCGGTATTGAACTTGTTCTTGAAAAAACGGCAGAAAAATCCGATTTACTCGTGGATTTAGGTATCAATACAAACCTTGCCCCTGTAGCAGACGTATCAGAAAACCCAAACCACTTTATTTATGACAGAACATTAGGTAGAAATGCCTCTGAAACTGCTGACTATGTAGCGTTAGTGGTAGAAACAATGGAAGAGCATAATATTGCTTCATGCCTTAAGCATTTCCCGGGCTACGGCGGAAATGTTGACACGCACACAGATATCGCTATTGATAACAGACCTGTTTCGCAGTTTCTTGAGATTGATTTTCTCCCATTTAAGGCTGGTATAGATGCAGGAGCAGACTTTGTCCTTGTATCTCATAATATTATGGCTGATGTTGATGATACAATGCCTGCAACACTGTCAAAGCCTGTACATGATATTCTCCGTAATGAGCTTGGCTTTAATGGCATAATTATCACAGACGATATGGCAATGGCGGCGGCTGCAAATTATGAAAAAGCATATAAATCAGCTGTTATTGCAGGAAATGATATGATAATTGTAACAGACTTCAAAACTGCATTTGATGAGGTATTAAACGCTGTAGAAAACGGCGAAATACCCGAAGAAACCATTGATAATGCGGTTGAGAGAATTTTAAGCAATAAAAAGGAGCGAAAAATATTATGAGCAAGAAATTAAAAGCAGTTACATTCAGCTACGATGACGGTGTTATTTACGATAAGCCTTTAATTGAGATTTTCAATAAATATGGTATGAAGGGTACGTTTAATATCATTACAGGTGAGAAAGAGAAAAACTCATATTGGAAAACAGAAACAGGCGTTAAAGTAATTAAAGGCGACATAGACTCTCCCGAATGGAGAAAGATATATGACGGACATGAAATTGCTTGCCATACACGAAATCATCCCTGGCTTAATAAAATAAGTGACGAAGAAATAGCTGAGGAATTTTTAGGCAACCGCGAGGATATAAAACAGCTTTTCGGCGTATCGCCTATCGGCGCGGCATATCCGTTTAATACGTATGACGAACGTTGTATCAATCTGTTGCGAAAAAACGGCTTTTTGTTTTCAAGGGCAGGCAAAAGCACCCATAGTTTTGACGTACAGCCTGAATTTCTTGCATACGACCCCACCTGTCACCATAATGACGAGGCATTGTTTGAACTTGCGGAAAAATTCATAAACCTGACGCCCGACAAACCGCAGATATTCTACATTTGGGGACACTCTTACGAATTTGAAAGCGATGACAATTGGGATAGAATTGAAACCTTATGCAAAATGCTCGGCGGACGTGATGACATATTCTACGGCACAAACGCACAATGCTTTACTGAATTTTTAAAATAAACTACAGATAACTAAAGGAGTGTAGCAAATGCAAAAGCTACACTCCGTTTATTATTTCTATTGACGTTATAAAATCAATAGGTACCTCTTCTCCGTCTGAAAACACAACTCGCCGCTCAAATTCCCGCAGTCGTTTTACTCTTGCATTTTTAGTAAAATACTTCCCACCCTTTTTTCTGTCATCAGGAGTAAAGTATTTCATAACAACTTGAGGCATAGAGTCAATATTATCCCTGATATATCTTAATTTTATATCAAGCTGTTCTTTTTCGTATTCATCAGGTTCCAACCATGCATCTGTTATTCTGCCTGTTTCTTCTATTTCATCTTCATATCCTGTTAACGCCCTGAATGCGCCAAACTGTGCCGCACGTTCGGTCTGCGTCATACGTTTGCGCTTAGCCGATTTTTTATATTCCATATCGTACATATATGCATATCTGTCTTTATCCAAGTTAATCATCCCTTTGTTTTATGCCTTATGCCCGCCTATCTGATTATTTCGTTCCTTTGCCGTTGCACCTTCTTTAAGGTTTATCCCCTTTAGTATTGCATTTTTACCAAACTTATTTCTGATTTTTATCGTGGCTTCCTGTACGGCACGTTCCTTTTCTTCTTTTTTTCGTTCTTTTTCAAGCTTATCATAGTCGGTAAGCAAATCGAGTTGTTCGTATTTTCTGGGAATATCGGGATCGTACTCAGATAATATATGATTAGTTGATATATTTACGCGGCGTATAAGTAATTTCGGGTCCACTATCTCATCATACAGTTTCATAACCGTTTTAATCATAAGCATTGCAGATGACGTATGCGTTCCTATATTTGCTGTGCCGTGGGCATGCTTAGGTACTTTTCGTCCATATCGGTCTGTTGTTATTTCGCCATTGTAATTGATTTTGCTGTTTTTGATATTTTCAATATCATACCCTATTGTTAAAACTATCTGATCAGTGACAACACGTTTTTCAACCAAATCCAATGAAAGTAATTCGAGCATTTCACGTACAATAAGCTTTGCCTTATCAAAATCGTACGGGCAATGAAGAACCTGACCTGAACATATACTCTTATTTTCGGGCTTGTATTTACGTATATCGTCTATTGTGCAAGGCTCCCATCCCCACGCATGGTCTATTAATAGCTCCGCATTCACCCCAAACAGCTTATACAGCTTGTCTTCGCCATATTCATTCAGTGAACATTCAGCTATATCGCCCATTGTATATAAACCTATTTTTTCAAGCTTTGAGGCATATCCCCTGCCCACTCTCCAAAAATCGGTAATCGGCGTATGCGACCACAGCTCCGTTCTGTAACTTTTTTCGTCAAGCTCCGCTATTCTTACTCCGTATTTATCGGCACTCTTTTTCTTTGCCACTATATCCATCGCAACCTTTGCAAGATACATATTTGTGCCTATTCCCGCAGTTGCAGTCACGCCTGTAGATTTAAGTACATCATATATTATTTTCATCGCAAATTCATACGGGCTTACTCTATCTCTTTTGATATACTCTGTTACATCCATAAACACTTCATCAATTGAATATACGTGTATATCCTCGGGAGCAACGTATTTTAAATATATATTATATACTCTTGTGCTGTACTGCATATAGTATGCCATTTGCGGCGGTGCAATTATATAGTCGATTTTCAAGGATTTATTGTTTTCTAATTCGGTATAATTATATGAAGTTCCCGAAAAGGCACGATTTGGTGCGTATTTTATGCGAATATCATTTGCATTTTTTACTTTTTGTACAACCTCAAACAACCTCGGTCTGCCAGGAATACCGTATGTTTTTAGTGACGGTGACACTGCAAGACATATTGTTTTCTCCGTACGTGAACTGTCAGCCACAACGAGGTTGGTATCTAATGGGTCAAGCCCCCTTTCAAGGCACTCCACAGAGGCATAAAAGGATTTCAAGTCAATACATAAGTAAATTCTGTTATTCAAGCTTTTATACCTCCTCTCAAATATATTATACACCATTGTACAAAAAATAGCAAGCACCATTTCAGTGCTTGCCAAATATAATCCATAAGCTTTTAAATGAGTTGGTGCATTTTTAATCAAACCACTTTTTCTTTTTAAAGAACACTATTTCGCCTATAACAACAAGTATGCTAAGTATTATTACTCCAATATACCCGTATTTTGATACAAGCTCGGGCATATACTTAAAGTTCATTCCGTACCAACCAACTATCACAGTCAAAGGCATAAATATCGTAGTTACGACTGTAAGAGTACGCATAATCTTGTTCTGCTCAATGTCAATCTGTGATTTATACAATTCACGAAGCTGTGCTGTATATTCACGAAGCATCTTCGTGTTATCATACAATCTGTCTGCACGGTTTGCAACAACTCGGAAAAGCCGACAGTCCTCAGTGTTAAACATCTGATTTTTATTTTCAGCCATTAGCTGCATAAACTCCGTAAACTGCTGATAGTGACCATTTAATATAAGTATTTCTCGTCTGTATCGAAGCATATCTGTATGGAAATCCTCAAGCTCGTCCTCCATTAGCTGTTCTTCCACCGATATTAGCATATCCTCATATCTCTGCAAATATAATACATCATCATTAATAAAAAACTCCATAAGCTCAAGAAAAAACCTCGCCTCTAAGGTTGTTTCTGTTGGCTTTATTTCAGGAAGACGTGCCGTAATTTTTTGTATACGTTCAGTATCATCAATAAAAATTAAATGTCCTTTATGGATATAAAACCCAAAACCAAACTCCTTTTCAAGCAAATCCTGCTTATCGGGAATAAGAACTGTTCCTATTATACAGCTTCGTAACACCTCCGCCTTTGAATACTGTATATGCTCCATAGAATCCATCAGCATTTCATGATGATATGTTCCTTTATATGCTTGATCAAATTCGCCAAGCGTCATTATTTCTACAAGAATTTCCCCTTCACCGACCTCATTAATGTCGTCAATGGGGATAAGCCGTCTGTTTAGCTTATACATCATGGGTTTGCACCCCGCTTTCTCTATTTATTTACCATCCTTGCCTTCTTTTATTTTTTTATAGCATGACGAACAAAACACAGGTCTGTCATGTCTCGGCTCGAACGGAATTTTTTCAACTTCTCCGCATTTAGAGCAAACAACCTCATACAACACAACCGAGCCTGTCTCGCTTGTGCTGTTTTTTCGTCGTTTTCGGCAACTATGACATCGTTGCGGTTCATTTAAAAAGCTGTGCTGTTCAAAAAACTCCTGTTCTCCTGCCGTAAAGACAAAATCTTTACCGCAGTCCTTGCAGGTCAACGTCTTATCCGTAAACATACGCTATATCTCCTCTCAAATGTTTATGTCACTCGATTTAACAACCAATTCCAATTTTCTTTTAATTCGCTGCATTGCATTATCTATTGCCTTTACATCTCTGTTAAGCTGTTGTGCAATTTCTTTATATGAATGTCCGTTTAAATATGATAAAAGAACCTCCATTTCAAATGATGATAGAGACCTGTTTATCAACAGCTCAAGTCCCGATACAGCTTCACGTTCAATAAGTATATTTTCAGGATTTGCTTTTTCAGAACTGTCAAATGTGTTCTCTGTAAAATCGTATTCATTCCATGGTTCTGTATCGCTCAAGGATACATACGAATTAAGCGGATTATGTTTTAGTCTTGATGCCTTTTTTACTGCTGACAAAATACGACGCTCAATACATACACCTGCAAATACGTTAAATAGAGGGAATTTTGATTTATCGAAAGATATAACCGCCTTATAAAGACCGATTAGTCCCTCTTGTATTACATCGTCATCATCTCCGCCCGCCAAATAATACGGACGTGATTTTTTGTACACAAGTGGCTTATAACGCACAAGTATTACCTCGAGTGCCGTATCATCTCCCGACTGAGCAAGTTCAATCAGTTCGTCATCTGTCATAGAATTATATTTTTCCATATAAAGCACTCCGTTTTTAATTAGAGTTGGCGACGGACTATAGTATAGTCATCTCCCTGCCTATAGTATGGGCATCCTTTATTTGGCATGGAAAGAAAACGCAAATATTCGTCTTCATCCATATCTATTACACAGCTATAACATTCGTACTCCTCATCATATTGATAATTCATACAAAATTCACAGCTTATACTTCCCATATCTATCTCCTCAATATTTTCTTAAAAATGAAAACATATATATTTTATTCTATTGGCATTAATTTGTCAAGCTTTTTTAACTTTCTAAAGGAGCTGTTGTATTTAGCGCAGACCGTTCAAAGACTTAAAATGGCATCAAATTAATGCCTGTTAAATTACATATAACAAATTGACGTTGAACTATCCGCAAAACTCACCCTCGGAGTACCAACGTACACCGTCGGGCAAGGCGAAATGCGAATAAATCCGCATTTCACTTCGTTTTGCGAATTCTGCATCTAAATCCATTCAGCCCCACAAGGAGCTGTCGCCAATGCAAAAGCCCCTTTTCTTTTAATTTATCAATCATTTAAGACGCTTGTACAAAATAAACAAAAAACTCAAAAATTAACAATATAATCTATATACACCGTCAAGTGCGGTTTTATAAGTTGAATACATATCTACAAAAAATGTATTACAAAATTGTATGTTTACAACAATTGTTAACAATGGTAAAATATAAGTAAGTATAAAATCGGTGTATGAATACCTACACAAAAATAAAAATCGCATTAAGAAAGGAGAAATGTATATTTGTAAGTGACTGTTAGACGGTCAATTACATTATACCGTATGAATGTATGTTTAAACGAAAAACAGCGGAGAGGATAGTTGCTTTAGGGTTGGCTGTGGCTTGCGGATTTTTCCCAATAAATACTGTGACAAAAGCGGCCGGTACAGAGCCAAAAATTATCTCTACATCTCAGACAGCGGACTATGAAGATGGAATAATAGACTATAACGAGCTGAACGGTTCGCTTGAGATTCAAGAGCAGCCGAACACAAATAATCACGAGGTAAAATTTGGGATTAAGTCCGGCAATGAGGCAACATGGACTACGGATATGCTGTCATCTGAGGGCGAGTTGGGTTCTACTACGAAAATGAGGTTTAGACTGGATGAAGGACCAATTAATGGATGGGGTTATATAGGCTGGTTTTTACGTAGGAGTGCATGGGATAAATATTATGCGGTTAGATATGAAACAGCCAAGGGAGAGCTAAGTATAGTAAAGACGACGAAACCCAACTCAAACGCGGAAACAACGCTCCCAAAAACAAAGGACACAACGGAGAAAGCGACACTCACAATTTCTCCACGACTTGCTGTAAGCGATACATATCACGATATTACGATTAATATAAGCGGTGACGCTATGACAGGAATTACAATAAGCGTTACTATTAATGAAACGTATACATTAACTGCGTATGATAAAGATGGTTCTTATTCCGGCGGCAAATTCGGTATGCAGATTGTAAATCAATCGGCGTGCTTTGACGACTTAACACGCACTTGTTATGCCGCCGAGGATTGGAATACATCAGTATGGTCTGCAGTTGATACAAAACCTGACTTAGTGGAGGACAGCGCTATTGATTTATCATATATGAACGATGCACCTGCAGGCTCCAAGGGGTTTTTGAAAATAGATCCTAAAAACGGTGATTTCTATTTTGAAAAAGAGCCCAATAAGACGGTGAAATTCTTCGGTACGAACCTAAATGGCAGTTACGGAATTGAGCCGAGTCATGCTCAGACTGATAAAATAGTAGACAGACTTTCTAAATCGGGTTATAACGCAGTCCGTTTTTCTTCAATTGATACGTCTTTGAGTTGGGCTCAGGGAGTATTTGAAAAGCCTACAAGTACTGCTGTTACGTTTAATGCGGAGAAATTAGATAGCTTCGATTATCTTATGTCTAAGCTGAAAGAAAAAGGTATTTATGTTTATATAGATGTTCTATGTAGTATATCTTTTGATGGTATTTCGTCGTTAAGTGAATATAAGTTGCCTGCGGCAGCGCTTGCTATTATGACTGAAGACGGAATGTTGACATGGAAATCAATGGCTGGCCAATTGTTCAATCATGTAAATCCTTACACAAATATTGCGTATAAGGACGATCCGATTTTTATCGGTGTGTCACCGTTTAATGAAAGCCTTATAAGCAATATGAACCTTAAAACAACCGATGCATCCAAACAACTTTTCTATGATGGTTTTAATGAATATCTCAAGGCAAATGGTAAATCTGAGCTTACCTGTGGGATTGACAGCTTCTCCTTTGAACTATGGGAGGATAAAGGTGAAGGATTGTGGGTAAGCTATTTAACTGACAAAACAATGACCGGATACACAACAATGAAAAAGTATTTGCAGGAGGAATTGGGTGTTAAAGCTCCGATAGGCGGAATTAATATGCTGAATGACACGATGATAGGTTATTGCCGAACTGCTTCAGATGTTCATGAAACACACTCGTATAATGGACTGATTGACGCAGGTAGCGCAAAAACATTTACATATTATCCTCACAAACATACCCCGTACAGCAAAACATTTTCTCAGGAATTGCTTGATAACTATCATAAGGGTGGTGTTTCAAACCAACCGTATTCAAATTTTATTCCTGCACATTCGGTGGGGCAATTATATCAAAAGCCTTTTGTTTTAAGTGAATACAATCAGCAGTCCCCCTCAAAGGGCAGAGATCAGCTTGCTATTATTTCCACTGCAAGCGGAGCATATAACGGTTGGGATTCGTTCTTGCGTTTCGACTTTGCGTCAAGCGCCTCGGCTACATTGAATAATATTGGATATGGACAAGACGCGTTCAATACGGTAGCCGATCCTTTGGTAATCGCCACCGAGTTACAGGGAAATCTGATATTCAGAAAAGGCAACATCACTCCAGGTGAAACTAAATTTGTTATGGTTGTGGATAAAGGATTTGCAAAGTCTTACGCTTCTGTATTTAACGGAGCGTTAACTCCTGAGTTGGCGTATATACCGCATTTGTTTAAAATGGAGACAGTATTTGCAGATAAACCTAACGAGCCGTTTGCTATATATAAGCTGACAGAGGATCTTTCGCCTGAAGATATTGCCGCAGGAAATATTCCTGAGAAAAACAGACTTATCTTATATAATAAGAAGAATGCAAAAGGTAATTATAGCGACTACGGAAAAAACGAATTATTTGATGCACTCAAGAGTACAGCAACAACGCTTATAGATTCGCTTGACGATGAAAGATTAAAAAACACAATGCAGACGAACCTTAATAATAATTTGCTTGTAACAGATACAGGAGAATTAGTATTTGATATAGAAAATTGTGTATATAAAGTTAATACTCCGTATGTTTCGGCGTTGTCAGGAACATTAAACAGCGTTGAGCATAATTTAGGCGACGTATCTCTTAAGGCGAATAACGATGAGGGTACAATCTCTGTGTCATCGTTAGATGACAAAACATTAAATGACAGTAACAGAATGTTGGTGGTCTACACAACTGACGTATCAGCCGCAGGCGAGAAATATGAGCCAGTCGAAAATTCAAACGGAGTTGTTTATACAAGAGGAACATATCCGGCTCTTGTAAAGATTGCAACAGGAGAGGTCAAATTAAGTAATCTGAAATTGCCTGCTACGTCATACAAGGCATATAAATTAGATTTGAACGGCTCAAGAGTGGCAGAAATACCTGTTACTGTAAGCGGAGATACAATAACTGTTCCGCTCACAACTGATCGTGGTTATTACTTTGAAATAGTAAGCGATGAAAATACGTTCACTGTAGACGGTAAAGCTATAAATAAATTTTCAGAGTTAAAAGCGAATGATACGGTTACAGCTAATGTCAATATTTCGCACAATTCGACAGAAGAAGAAAATGTAAATCTGTTCCTGGTATTGTACGATAACAATAACAGAATGATAGACGCTTCCATAGAACCTTTAACATTGAAGTCTAATCAAGTAAGCTGTTTGAAAACAATATCCTTACAGCTACCTGATAGAATTGATAATTATCATTTGAATTTAATGGTTTGGAGCGACTATGACGGAGGCTTTAAACCTTTAGCAGACCCGCAAATATTAAAGTAGGCTAAGGATAATTTATAATAACAGACTTATAAAACCGCACAACGAAGCTGTTTGTGCGGTTTTTTAATGTGGTTTTAAAGTTGTTGCGGAATGTGTAAGTAAGGAAAATGATTAACAGGTATTGAATATAGGTGCAGTATATGATATAATAAACACGTAGATGAAATTTCCAGATATCCATTGAAATTTCCAAACCCTTGTGGTATACTATAAAAGTATAATTATAATCGTTGAAGAATTGCCTTAAAATGAGTGGCATCTAAATTGTTCACTGATTCTATACTTAAGAAAAGGGGGTTTTATTATGCCAAACTATATCAATTATGTAAATATTTGTCAGGGAAGTAAATCAGTTCCCCGGTTTTCCAACGGAAATACATTACCGCTGACACAACGTCCGTTTGCAATGGTGTCCTTTGCACCGCAGACAGAAGGTGGCACAAGCTGGTGGTTCCATCCGGATGTTCCGTCGGTTGAGGGGATTCGTCTGACGCATCAGCCCAGTCCGTGGATTGCAGACTATGGTATGCTTCTGATGACACCGCAATCAGATGTGATTGCGGATGCTTATCCGGCGGCATGGTCAGGCTATCGGAGAAAAGATGCGGTTTTACGACCGGATTATATGAAGATTAATTTCCTGCGTTCTAAGTGTAGCATGGAAGTTGCACCGACAGAGCGGTGTGCCAGCGTCAGAGCTACCTTTGATACAGAGCTTGGTCGTTGTATCACCTTATTTAACATCAAAGGGGATGCAGAATTCGAGGTGCGTAAGGATGGCATCTACGGTTGTACCGATGCAAGAAGCGGTATGGACTATGCAGAAAACTTCAAAATGTATTTTGTGTTAAAACCACAAAATGATTGGATTGATACGGATGCGTGCCGTGTGATTATGGCGGATGGTAAGCAGAACGGTATCCACTTAGCAGTAAAAGACGGTGTAAAAGAATGTAAGTACAATTTTGCAATTTCCTACATCAGCTTTGAGCAGGCAGAATGGAATTTAAAGGAAACAGAGGGTAAGGATTTTGATGCAATTCGTGCTGAAAACGAAAAAATCTGGGAGGATTATCTTGCACAGATTGAAATTACAGCCGATGAAAAAACCATGAAAACCTTCTATTCCTGTATGTACCGTACCGGACTTTATCCGCATATGGCATATGAAACCACTCCGGAAGGAGAGGCAGTCCACTATAGCCCGAATCAGGGAAAAACCTGCCCAGGTGTGAGATATACCGATAACGGCTTCTGGGATACCTACAGAACAGAGTTTCCGTTGTTCTCCTTGTTAAAGCCGGAGCTTTACCGGGATGTGTTGGAAAGTGTGTTAAACGATTATCGGGAGGGTGGCTTCCTGCCCCGGTGGGTATCTATCGGTGAGGTCGGATGTATGCCGAGTACATTGCTCGATTCCATCATAGCACAGGCAGCAACCTGCGGTATTGCAGACGGACAGCTTCTGAAGGATTTGTTAGAAGCGATGAAGCATCATGCAAACCATAAATCAGAGGATGCACGATTCGGAAGAACCGGTATTGAAGCTTTTGTAAAGCTTGGCTATGTTCCTTATGACCAATTCCATGAAAGTGTGAACCTGACGCTCGATTTTGCTTATGGTGATTATTGTATCGCAAAGGTGGCAGAAAAAGCCGGAGATTCGGAGGCAGTTGCAGAATATACAAAACGTGGACAGTATTATCGGAATATTTTTGATTCGGAAACCGGATTTATGCGTGCAAAGCATACCGAAGGCGGTTGGAGGCCGGATTTTGATCCGTATTCCTGGGGCGCAGATTATACCGAAGCAAGTGCATGGCAGACCACATTCTCTGTTCCGCATGATTTAGACGGTCTGGCAGAGCTGTTTGGTGGCAAGGATGCGTTATTAAAACGTCTCGACGATATCTTTTCGCTGAAGCCTGATTATCGTGTCGGTGGCTATGGCATAGAAATTCATGAAATGACCGAAATGGCGGCAGTGGATTTTGGCTTGTGCGCAATCAGTAATCAGCCGAGCTTCCTGCTCCCGTATATCTACGCATATTTTGGAGAGATGGAAAAAACACAAAAGTGGGTAAAGCATCTCTGTGACAATGCCTTCTCCTATGAGGATGACGGTTTCCCTGGCGATGAGGATAACGGAACAATGGCGGCATGGTATATTTTCGGTCAGCTCGGACTCTATCCGGTCTGCCCGGCAGATGACCGTTGGGTGAAGATTCCTGCATTGGTCGAGGGTAAGGTAAATGGCGTACCCATTGAAGAATGGAAGAAGAATATAGGTAAATAAGAAATTGTATCGGAGCATGGGGAACCGTTGCTCCGATATTTTTTACTTTATAGGAAACTTCGTTCCTATAAAGTAAAAAGAATTGAATGCCCGTGCGAAATTTTCCGCCAATGGCGGAAACACACATGGGCGAAACAAATCATTCTGCTTCTTCTTACCGCTCTGTGTTACTTTCAAGTACAAAATGATTTTATAGAGCGGTTGCGGCGAAGCTGCTTTGTTCCTGTATAGGAAATTGCGTTTTTTATTGCAATATTTACAAATGTATGCTATAATGAATTCAAGCAAAGCTTGAATTCAGCGATATAAATCTCTTGCGAGATTTTCGATATGTGCTATCGCACTCGATATGCCTTACGGCTCGATATGTTGCTGACGCAACGAGATTTATATCATTTCGAGTTTTGAGTGAAACGAAAAACATATCGAATTTACGGAGTAAATATATCGAGCAAACTTTAGTTTGCATATCGATAAAAAATTAGTGTCATCTAAATTGTTCACTAATTTTATAATAAACACGTAGAGGATACCAAACCCTGATGAGTTTGTAATTGATGTGTTTATTGTTATCGGTGTGAAGCAAAGCAGATAAGCGGCTTTGCACGTATGATATAATAATAATTATAAATATAAATATAATATATAAATATAGCCGCGTACTCGGTGTTTGATTTTGTGTTTTTTATCTACAAAGTTATATAAATACCCCGTATGCGGCTTTTTTCAAAAATTGTCACAAAATCGCCCGATATGTAAGAAAAACAGGTTATTTATGATAAATATTTTAAAAAAAATATAAGCTGTAATGTGCTTTTGCACAAAAGTTCCCTAATGTGTAAAAAAAATAAAAATACTCAGCCGTATAATTCGATTATAATATAGACATACAGAGAGATAAACGGCTGTGAAAGGAGTCGAGCCCTTATGAATAAAAGGCAATCAAATTTACTAAAAACTCTGTATAACAACAGTGGGTTTTTAACCCTGTCAGAACTCGCAGAGAAATTCGGAGTATCAGTTAAAACTGTAAGAAATGATATAACCGTCATTCGGGAATATCTGGAAAATCAACATACGGGTACGGTGGAATCCAAACCGCATATTGGTGTAAGAGCGGTAATAACCGAAGAAGAATGGTCACGCATTTCGCATAACAGCATTGATAATGGCGATGACAGAGAAATTATGTTTTTCATAATTCGCCAGCTTATGAAAAAAAGCACCTTAACAGCGCAACGTCTTTCGGAGCAATACTACATTGGCAGAGGACAGCTCGATAAAATTTTAGACAGAGTCGCCGAGTGGTTTTCAGAAAATCACATTCTTTTGGAAATACGCAGAAGCAAAGGTATATCAATAAGCTACAGCGAGTTCAATTATCGTATGGCAATGCTGAAATTCTGTTCGGAATTTTGGGATATGTATGTCGGCATAATAAGCCCCAGAACTTCGGTATACTCTGAAATGCCTGATGACGAATATACAGGATTATGTGCCGCACTTAACGGATTTGACGCTGACAGCGTCGCCAAAATCATAGTGGAAATTGAAGAAAGCTTCGGTTTGAAATTCAACTATATTTCAAATAAAAATCTGATTTTTCTGATTTCGATAAGCGTTTTAAGGTATAGGAGTGCAAATCAAATACAAATGCCGAACGTTCCCGAACGCTATACAGACGGAATATCAGATAAATATATCAGCGATATAATTGTTCAAAAACTAAACGAAAGACTATCATTGGATATACCAGATGAGGAAAAAAACTTTATTGAATTTGCCGTATCAATATCGGAAATACACAGATTTAGCGATGATGAGTGCAGACACCGTTTTGAACAGCTAAATTGTGAGTTGTGCCGTATGACGGTAAGAACTGTCAACATTATAAGCGAAATTGCAGGCGTAAATCTGCGTGAGGACAATTTGTTTGTAAGGGAAATGTTTTTGCAGCTTAAATCAATGATTTCAAGACTGAAATACGGTATCGTGTTCAAAAATGAGCTTCTTCCTCAAATCAAACTAAATTACCCCAATACCATGGCAATAGCCTGGTCGCTGGAAAATATGTTTGAAAAAGAACTTGAAATACAGATTAACGAGCATGATGTAGGGTTCTTAGCACTCTATATAGGCGGCGCAATTGGTAGAAAGTTTTCGGGAATTAAAGCGTGTATCGTATGCGATTACGGTATAGGCACATCGCAAATTCTTAAAGAAAAAATAATCAGATCAATTCCCGAACTTCAAATCACATCTGTCTTTTCGATACGTGATATTAAAATGATAAAAAAAGAGGAATGTGATTTTATTATCTCAACTGCCTCGCTTGACGGATATCGCCTTAACAAAGATATTGTAACGGTGAGATGCCTGATGGACAGTGTGGATTTGAAGTCGATAGAAGAACAGCTGACAAAAATTAAAAAACAGAAAAAGATAATGGCAAACAGTATTCAGCCAACATTTGAACTGTTTAAAAAAGACTTAATATTTGCCAGATGCGCTCTGACAGACAAAACTGAAATACTTGAAACAGTATGCCGTAAGCTTGAGAGTATGGGCTATGTTACCGAGGAGTTTGAAAAGTCCGTTCTTGACAGAGAAAAAAGCACTGCTACGGATATTGGAAAAGGCATTGCTATTCCGCACGGATGTTCTGATTATGTAAATCATTCTGTTGCAGCTTTCATAAGCCTTGAAAAGCCGATTAAATGGACTGAAAATGGTGAATACATTAATTTGATTTTTCTCCTGGCATTCGATATGAAAGAATCGACTCGCGTTAAAGAAACAATTGCAAAGTTCTATAAATCAATCGTTATTTTTATGGAGGACGGCAGTTTTTGTGAACGACTCAGAACCATTGAGGATAAAGATAAAATTTTAAAATATTTAAACGAAGGAAGGAGGTAACGTTATGGTACGGGTAAAGTACACAATAAAAAACGAAGAAGGCTTGCACGCAAGACCTGCGGCAGATTTTTGCAAGACCGCATCAAGCTTCAAAAGTACAATTCGTATAATTAAAGACGGAGAGGAATTTGAAGCAAAAAGTATGCTTATGGTACTTTGTGTAGGTGCAGTGCAGGGTGATGAGATTGAGCTGACGGCTGATGGCGAAGACGAGCAGGAAGCGATAGACGCTTTAATAGAAACGCTTGATATGGCGTGATAAGCTGTAGAATTACATTGAGTACACAGCGTTTGCACGGATGCACAATCTGAACAATGTTCTTTCAAGGTTATCTTTTATGAAAGGATTTGATGTAATTATGAAAATTTTAGACGGCATTGCCGGGGCACCCGGGGTTGTATTCGGAAAGATGCTGTATTTTGACAAGAAGGCCGGTAATTCTAAAGAGATAAGCTTAGACGAGGCGGTAGAAAAATGCCTTGAAAAGGTACGCAGGATGTACGATAAAGCTCTTTCGGATTTGGGAGAGGATAAGGCAAAAATCTTTTCTGCGTATGAGATGCTGCTTGAAGATGCTATGTTTACAGGACCTATAAAGGAACTAATTGAATCAGGCAGAGCCCCCGAAGATGCAGTTACCGAGGTTTCCGAGAGTATGTCGGCAATACTATTGAAAAAGGAAAGCGAATACTTAAGGCAGCGTGCTGATGACATAATGAATGTGGGAAATATGATAAAGGAAACTCTTTGCGGTGCAGACAGTGATTTTACAATGCCTGACGGAAATGAGAAATACATAATTGCCGCACGGGAACTGACTCCCGTTGATACAATGTTATTTGACCATTCAAGACTTCTGGGATTTGTCACAAAGGAGGGCGGAGCTACCTCCCATACCGTTATTCTTGCAAAGTCAATCGGAATACCTGCGGTAGTAGGAGTATCAGAACTTACCGAGGAGGTTTGTTGCAAAGAGGCATACCTTGACGGATACAGCGGAAAATTTGTTGTAGAACCAAATGAAGAAACAAAGAAAATATACGACAAAAAGGTATCCGAAGAGTTGGAATTTATAAAATCTCTTGACACAATCAAACAAAACGATACATATACAAGCGACGGAGAAAGAATAAAGGTTGCAATAAATATCGGCAAGCCATCAGACTTAAAGGATATTGAAAATCAGCAATTTGACGGTGTCGGCTTGTTCCGCTCGGAATTTCTGTATTCATCATCAAAGGAAAAACCGTCTGTTAATCAACAGTATGAAGCATACAAGAAAGTGATTGATTTGGTTTATCCCGAAAGTGTTACAATAAGAACTCTTGATGTGGGCGGTGATAAACAGATACAATACTTTAATACCCCCAAAGAGGAAAATCCTTTTTTGGGAAACAGAGGCATACGACTTTGCTTAGCAAACGAGGATATCTTCTTAGAACAGCTAAAAGCACTCCTTATGGCAGGGGCGGATAAAAAGCTGAAAATTATGCTCCCTATGGTAACACGTATCGAAGAAATAACGAGGACAAGAGAGCTTGTTGAAAAAGCGAAAGAGGAACTCAAGAACGAAGGTGTTACGGTATCGGCAAATTTAGAGCTTGGCATTATGATTGAAACACCTGCAAGTGCTATAATGTCTGAGGTGTTTGCAAAGCATTGTGACTTCTTTAGCATAGGCACAAATGACTTAGTGCAGTACATAATGTCTGCCGACAGAGGTAATTCCGCTGTTGAGGAGATATACAATCCATATAATCCTGCCGTTCTAAGAATGATAAATAAGGTTATAAATGACGGAGCAAAGGCAGGTATAGAGGTCAGCGTATGCGGCGATTTGGCAGCAAACACCGATTTTACGGAAATACTTCTTGGTATGGGATTAAAAAAATTCAGTGTACCATTGCCGATGATTAACAGAATAAAGAAAAAAATATCAGATATCAATTTATTTTCTGCACAAAAGCTTGTCGAGAGTGTGCTCAGTGCCGAAGATGAAAATGAGATTATAAAAATTATAAGAAAGGGGTGAAGATAATGACAGTATCAGATGTATTAAGAAATGACAGAATTGAACTTCATTTAAAGTCCGATAATAAAGAAGATGCTTTAAAAGAGCTTACGGAACTTCTTTATGAAAGCGGTGCGCTTACGGATAAAGACGCATTTTTAAATGATGTCCTAAGCAGAGAAAGCGTTTCAACAACGGGAATAGGTAACGGAATTGCTATTCCCCACGGAAAATCTGCAAACGTCCTTGAAACAACAGCGGCAATAGGCAGATGCGACAAACCGCTTGAATGGGAAAGTATGGACGATAATCCTGTAAGCTTTATAGTGCTTTTGGCTGTCAATGAAAATGACAGGACAGGCGTTCACGTAAAACTGCTTTCGCAAATGGCACGGAAATTAGCATCGGAAGAGACGTGTAAAAGACTTGTCGATGCGAAAACAGCAGAGGAAATAAGAACAATTTTTTCAGAGTAAAAAGGAGGGATAATATGAAAATTGTAGGAATTGCGGCATGTACGTCAGGTATAGCACATACATACATTGCCAAAGAAAAACTTGTTGCAGCAGCAAAAGAACTCGGTCACGAGGCACATATCGAAACTCAGGGCACAATCGGTACTGAGGATGAGCTTACGGCTCAGCAGATTAAAGACGCCGACGTTGTTATAATCGCTGCTGACATAAAGGTTGGCGGAAGGGACCGCTTCCAAGGCAAACGCGTTGTGGAGGTTCCCACGCATATAGCAATAAAATCACCAAAAGCGCTTCTTAACAAAATAGAAGAAGAAATTAACAAATGATTATAGGAGGTATTCAAAGATGTTAAAGAAATTACAACTTAAAAAGCACGCCTTAACAGGCATATCATTTATGCTCCCATTGGTTGTTGCATCAGGTCTTTTAATCGCAATAGGAAATATATTCGGTGGAAATCCCGACGTAATTACAGATTACAAAGCAAGTTATACAATATGGCAAGCGGCAGTAACGCTCGGCGTTTACGGAATGTCACTTTTACCCGGTGTTATGGGTGCGGCAATTGCGTACTCAATATCTGACAGACCTGGTATTGCTCCCGGTTTACTTATGGGTATGATTGCTCAGAATATGGGCGCAGGCTTCCTCGGCGGTATGCTCGGCGGTTATCTTGCAGGTTACTTTGTAGAGTTCCTAAAAAATCATCTCAAAGTTCCGAAATGGGCACAGGGACTTATGCCGATGATGATTATTCCGCTTATTTCTTCAATAGTTATAGGACTTATAATGTTCTTCGTAATAGGCGGACCTATCGCATGGGTATCAGAAGCTCTTAAGAACGTTCTTATGAATATGCAGACAGGTTCAAAGGGTGTATTCGGTGCAGTAATGGGCGCAATGGCAGCATTTGACTTCGGCGGCCCTGTAAATAAGGTTGCATCGCTGTTTGCAGACGGTTTGCTTATGGACGGCGTGTACGGACCTGAAGCTGTAAAAATATGCGCTTCAATGATTCCTCCTTTTGGTGTAGCACTTTCATGGCTTATCAAGAGATCAAGATACACAAAGAGCGAAACAGATAACATCAAGATTGCATTCCCGATGGGTATTTGTATGATTACAGAAGGCGTTATCCCAATTGCGGCAGTTGATCCTATAAGAGTAATTCTTTCTTGCTCAATCGGTTCTGCAGTAGGCGGCGCATTGATAATGATTTTGAATGTTGGTTCAATGGTACCATCAGGCGGTATGTTCATTGTACCTGCAATGATTAATCCTTGGGGCTTTATGATCGCTCTTACAGTAGGAACAATAATAACAGCATTACTCCTTGTTCTGCTTAAAAAGGACGCAAAGAAAGAGGATGCAGTTGTTCTTGATACAGAGGAAGAGGAACTTGACCTTTCAGGAATAAAAATAAGCTAAGAAGGTAGTGTTAATATGTATGTGTCAATGAAAAATATGCTTGAGGACGCTAATGCGAATAACTATGCGGTAATGGCAATCAACTGCTTTAATATTGAAACGGTCCGTGCGGTTATCGAGGCGGCAACGATAGAAGATGCACCTATTATAGTTAATATCTTTCAGGATCATCTTCTCTCGCATTGCGATAGTGAGCTTATTGCTCCGATCGTCAAAACTATTGCCCAAAGAAGCAATGTAAACGTTGCTCTGAACTATGACCACGGGCAGGAGAGGGAATATCTGATAAAAGCAATAGATGACGGATTTTCCTCCGTAATGGTTGATGCTTCAAGATACAACCTCGAGGATAATATAAAAATGACAAAGGAGATTGCCGATTATGCTCACAAGCATGGTGCAAGTGTTGAGGGCGAAATAGGATGTCTCGGAGCAAGCGAGGGAGGCGAGTTTACACAGGACACTATGTATACCGATCCCAATCAGGCGAAAATCTTTTATGAGCGGACTAATATAGACGCACTTGCCATCTCAATAGGCACATCTCACGGAAATTATCCCGAAGGGATGGTCCCTGAATTTGACATTGAAAGATTAAAGGAAATAAAACGGCTTACAAAAGCACCTTTGGTTCTTCACGGCGGTTCGGGTTCAGGTGAGAAAAATATTGTAAATTCCGTTAAAAACGGTATCAACAAAATAAATGTCGGCTGCGACTTTATGAATGCAAACCGCGATGCGGCGGCAAGGCTTCTTAATGAAAATCCCGACATAAACTACTTTGATTTAATTCACAGTACGGAAAAAGAAAGCATAGAACTTGTCAGATATTATATAGGTCTTTCAGGCTCAAAAGGAAAAAATAAAAATTTGAAATAGGAGTGATTTATTATGTTAATGAATATGAAGGAGCTGCTTGAGGTAGCAGACAAAAATGGATTTGCCGTTCCGGCATTCAACATCGGAAGCGAGTCAATTTTAAAAGGCGTAGTAGAAAGTGCCAACGAAAAAAATGCACCTGTAATACTTGCTATCCACCCCACAGAACTTGAATTTTTGGGCGACAGCTTTATATCAACGTGTATCGAGGAAGCAAACAAATCAAGAGTGCCGATGGTTATTCACCTTGACCACGGCGGTACATTTGAGCAGGTTTTGCGAGCTATTCGCTGCGGCTTTACCTCTGTTATGATTGATGCATCTCACATGTCTTATGAGGACAATATTGCAATCACAAAAAAGGTTGTTGAGGTTGCAAAGGTTTCAAATGTTTCAGTAGAAGCAGAGCTTGGCACTATCGGCACAACAGGAGACTCCTATGAGGGTGGTTCTGATGATATTATATATACAGATCCCGAGCAGGCAAAGGATTTCATCGAAAAGACAGGAATTGACTCTCTTGCAGTTGCAATCGGAACGGCTCACGGAATATATCCTAAGGATAAAAAGCCCGAACTAAAGCTTGACCTTCTAAAGACGATAAGAGATACTGTTGACATTCCGCTTGTTCTTCACGGCGGTTCGAGCAATCCCGATGAAGAAATCGCAGAATCGGTTAAAATCGGTATTTCAAAAATAAATATCTCAAGTGATATTAAGGTTGCATTTTATAAGAAATGCCGTGAGGTATTAGCAGAAAATCCGGGTTGGATTGAACCGAATGCTATATATCCTCCGTGTATTGAGGCAATGAAAGAGGTAATTGAGTTTAAGATGGAGTTGTTTAACGATAT
>JAQXXM010000088.1 GCA_029226065.1 Clostridiales bacterium | reverse complement strand
GTAAAGTCCATAAAGAAACGTGCAACCTCGACCATACAGGTGTCCTCGTCCATAACAACAAGACCGCCCGAGCCAATCATAGCTCCCACCTTTTTAAGTGAGTCAAAATCAAGCGGTAAATCAAGCTGTCCTGCACCAAGTGTCAGACAGCCGCCTGACGGGCCACCTATCTGTACAGCCTTAAACTCCTTGTCATTTTTGATGCCGCCGCCTATATCGAATACAACTTCACGAAGCGTTGTGCCCATAGGTACTTCTATAAGTCCTGTGTTTTTTACATTGCCTGTTATTGCGAATGCCTTTGTACCCGGACTTGTTTCTGTTCCTATTGAACGGTACCAATCAACGCCGTTAGTTATTATATAAGGTACATTTGCATACGTTTCTACATTATTAAGAACTGTCGGCTTTGCAAAAAGTCCGTGTTCAACAGTTCTGGGCGGTTTAACTCTGGGCATACCACGGTCACCCTCGATTGACGCTGTAAGAGCCGAGCCCTCACCGCATACAAATGCACCCGCTCCCTGATTTATATGTATATCGAATGAAAATCCCGAACCTAAGATATCATCGCCAAGTATTCTTGCCTTTTTTGCCGCCTCAATTGCACGCTTTAATCTGTCAATAGCGAGAGGATACTCTGCACGTACATAGATAAAGCCTTCGTGCGACTGCGTTGCAATGCCTGCAATCAGCATACCCTCAATCATTCTATGGGGATTTCCCTCCATAATGCTTCTGTCCATAAATGCACCCGGGTCGCCCTCGTCACCGTTACATACAACGTAATGAACAGGGTCCTCCTGCCTCAATACCTGCGACCATTTTTTACCCGCCGGGAAACCGCCGCCGCCACGGCCTCGTAGTCCACTCTCCTCAATTTGTGCGCATATCTGCTCGGGCGACATATCAAACAACGCCTTTGAAAGCCCTTTATAACCGCCCAATGCAATATACTCGTCAATTGATTCGGCATCTATCTGACCGCACTCATCAAGTACGATACGTGTCTGCTTTTTATAGAACGGTATATCAAACTGCTCACTGTATACTACACCTGCATCGTCCTTATACATCAGCCGTTCGATAGGCTCACCGTTTATGACTGTTTTTTCGATTATTTCTTCACAATCGTCAAGTGTACACCTTAAATAAAGCCAGCCCATAGGCATAATCTTAATCAACGGGCCAAGCTCACAGAAACCGTTACATCCACTCTTTTTTACGCCGATGCCCTCGTGCTTAACTTCCTTTTCAAGCTGAACCTGTACGTTCAAGCCTTTATTCTGGCAAAGCTCTATAAGCCTGTTATAAATATCTATACTTCCGCCTGCTACACAACCCGTTCCGGCACATACTAAAATACGCACCTTTTGAGCGTCAAGTGCTTTTTTGCACGTTTTGCGGTAATTATCCAAATCACGTTTTGATGTAAGCATATTAACCCTCCTTTTCCTCTGCACGTATTTGTTTTATCAGCTCCACTGCCGTTTCAGGTGTCATGGACGGATAAACCTTATCGTTTATTGTCATAACAGGTGCAAGTCCGCACGCACCAAGACATGAAACCGTCTCAACCGTGAACAATCCGTCCGCAGTTGTAGGGTTTTCGTCATTTACATTTAGCAGTTCACGTACTTTGTTGAGAATAGGCATTGATTTTCTTACGTGACATGCAGTACCGTTACAGATTTTGATTATGTATTTGCCCTTTGCCACAAGCGAGAAATTTTCGTAGAATGTAGCAACCGAATAAATCTTTGCAATCGGTATGTTCATCCGTTTTGCCGTATGCTCTAAAATCTCACGTGGCAGATAATTATAACTATCCTGGATATCCTGCAGAATTGTGATAAGATACTTCTGTTCGGTACCATGACGGTCAATAATGGAATCAGCCATTGAAAAATCTAACTTTGAACCCATAATGTTCCTCCGTAAATTATTATTTTAGTGATGGGCAAGTGACATCAGCCCATAATATACTATTGTTAATTATAGCAGAAAAATCTTAAATATGTCAATAGCATTTGTGGATATTTTATAGAAATAATAGACGAATTTTGCAATCAATGTTTGGTGAAAAGGGCAAATCACTTTTTTGGAATATGCAAAACACCGTTTGTTATTGTATATATGTTTTTTGATTATAACAAGATTTGTATAATAGCCTTTGATGATTTGTATCTGTATATTTGTCAAGGGAAAGTGAGTATAAAAACCGTAAATTGTGTAAAACTAACAAAAGAAAAAAATTTCAAAAAAAGTGTTGACAAATTGCATTATTTATGGTATCATATAATTCGTGTTGAGAACGTATGCGTGATTAGCTCAGTTGGTAGAGCACCTGACTCTTAATCAGGGTGTCCAGGGTTCGAACCCCTGATCGCGTACCAAAAAAACGACAATTTCTTCAGAAATTGTCGTTTTTTTGTACTTTTCTCTCTTATCTCTTCTCTGTTCTCTATTATCTAAAAAGAACAGCATTCGCTTCGCATAACAGCTTGTTATTAATATCTGCAATATATTATTTTTTAAATACATACTTGACAAGGTTTTAGGATTTAGTTTATAATATTATTTAGAAAATAATACATTTGAAAGGAGTCATAATAATGTATATTGCAAACAAAGACAGATATTATAATATGAAGTACAACAGATGTGGAAATTCAGGGTTATTTTTGCCCGCTGTGTCATTGGGACTATGGCACAATTTCGGCGGAACGGCACCTTATGAAAGAAGCCGTGAAATGGTGCTTGGTGCGTTTGATATGGGAATTACGCACTTTGATTTGGCAAACAATTACGGTCCGCCTATCGGCTCGGCAGAGGAGACTTTTGGTAAAATTCTTAAATCTGAGCTTGGCAGTTACCGAGACGAAATTATCATTTCAACAAAAGCAGGCTTTAGGATGTGGGACGGTCCCTACGGAGAATGGGGCAGTAAAAAATACCTTATTGCAAGCTTAGACCAGTCACTGAAAAGAATGGGACTTGATTATGTGGATATTTTCTACAGCCACAGACCTGACCCTGACACACCGCTTGAGGAAACCTGCGATGCACTTGCACAGGCCGTAAAAAGCGGTAAAGCGCTGTACGTGGGAGTTTCAAACTACAGCCCTGAACAAACTGCAAGGGCTTATGATTTGCTCAAGGAACGTGGCGTAACGCTTTTGATACATCAACCCTCATATTCGATGCTTAACCGCTGGGTTGAGGACGGATTGCTTGATACAATAGAAGAAAAGGGAATGGGTGCAATTGCGTACTCTCCGCTTGCACAAGGTCTGCTCACCAACAGATACTTTAATGGTATTCCTGCCGATTCAAGAGCAGGCGGCGAGAGCATATTCTTAAATGACGGAAATATCACTCCCGAACTTCTGGATAAAACATACAAGCTAAACGAAATTGCTCAAAACAGAAGTCAGACGCTTGCCCAAATGGCATTGGCATGGGTGCTTAAAAGCTCAGCAATGACATCGGTGATTATCGGTGCAAGCAGACTAAGTCAGATTAAAGAAAATGCTGCATTCATAGAAAAGCTTGACTTTACACAAGATGAACTTGATGCAATTGATAAGTTGCTTAATAAATAATATATAAAACGAGCAAGGTTGCCTGTGCGTGCCCTTGCTCGTTTGCTTATTGTATAATTGTTTACAGCGTCTTACAGCACATACAGCAATATACACAACAAATGCAATACACTTCCGATAACTACAAAAATATGAAAAACGGAGTGCATATATTTCATTTTCTTAAAGAAGTAGTAGAACAGCGCACCTACTGTGTAGGAGATACCACCCCACAAAAGAAGTGATATTCCGCCCATACCAAGCGCCGCAACTGTGGGCTTCCACGCAAACACAATGCACCAGCCCATAACAAGGTAGCATATAGCTGAAAACACCTTGTATTTTTTTATATCTATTGAGTTAAATGTTATACCCAATGCGGCGACTGCCCATATAACACCAAACAGTACCCAACCCAGAACGGGATTTTCAGCCCTTAGTGCTGATAATGTAATGGGTGTATACGTACCTGCTATTAGCAGAAATATAGAACAATGGTCTATGACTTGAAAAACTCGTTTTGCAAACAGCCTCGGTTTCAAGCCATGGTATATGCTTGACATAGAATAAAGAATTATCATTGATGCACCGTAAATCGCGCCGCTTACGACACCGTATATGTTCCTGTGCAATGCGGCAAAAATAACGCACAGCACAACAGCCGCAACGCCTACCGCTCCGCCTACAATATGTGTTACCATATTAAATATTTCCTCACCCTTTGTGTAATTGGGGAGTGTTCTTTCGGATAGTTTTTGTCTTTTCATATTGATCTCTCCTATTGATTGATGTATTTCCATTTTATCATACAACACAATAAATTGCAACTGTTTTATCAACAAGCCTGATATTCTATAGCAAAACAGGACTCTTGCGAGTCCTGCTCATTTTTAGTTTATATCGTATCACTGGATTATTCTTAAAGCACCCAAATAGCAGTTATCGTAATATCCGCTTTCTATTGTTGAATACTTAACTACATCGCCTGTTCTCGGTGAATGAATCATCATACCATCACCCACATACAAGCCGACGTGCGAAGGTGAGTTCCCTGAACCAAAGTAAACCAAGTCACCAGGCTGCAGGTCGTTTCTCAAAACACGAACTCCGTCGTTTTCCCACTGGGTATATGTAGTTCTTGTAATGCTGTAACCGTTCTTGGAATATACGTACTGTACAAAACCTGAACAGTCAAAGCCCTTGGGGGTTGTTCCGCCCCAAAGATATGGTGTGCCTAAAAAGCTCTCCGCCGTGTCTATTACAGACTTTACAGCAGGACTTATCTCTGTTGATGCCGAATATGACGGCTTATTGATGTCCGCTATAATTTCAGTTGATGTTACAGGTACAGCATTTACATAGCTATATGTAAAATCAACAGGTAAACTGTATACCTCAGAGCCATCGCCTAAAACGGCTCCTACAATTATAGAATAATTGCCCTTTGATAATACACCGTTTGAAATCTCAACGCTTGTATCTTCAGCACTTGTTAAAAGAACTGCATCAGCATCAGAATTCTTAACTATAACCTGATACTCAACTGCGCCGTCTGTAGGTGTCCATCTTACCTCGAAACTACTTGTTGTAATTTCAGCATCATTCTCAGGAAGAATAATGCGTGGCAATTCTGATACCAAATATGCATTTGACGCAAATTTTTCGTATGAACGGTTTATGCTGACAATGGCCTGTTCTCTTGATGTTGCCTTAAGCGGCTCAAGAGTAGTGTCGGTCACACCCGTCATAAGCTCATAGTTTAACGCTGTATTAACTGATGACATCGCCCATGCACTGACATTGTTACCATCATCAAATGACGACACATACGCTGTATCAGCACCGTCAGCGATGTTAAAAGCAACTTCGCTGGCTGTAAGCGTGCTTACAAGCATCTTCGCCATTTCTTCTCTTGTAACAAGTCTGTCGGGAGTAAACTTGTTATCGTCTGTTCCCTGAACGATACCGTAACTGTACGCCTGCGCAACTGCCACACTGTCTGTATCAACAAACGGCGAGCCTTGCGGTACAGGCAAATCTTCATTTGTAAGTTTCTTGTACAAATTCATTGCAAGTTCACAGAATTCCTCACGAGTGACGGAATCCTTTAGATTATTCGATACTACCGAATATGAAACCAAGCCTGCTTCACTGGCTGACTGATAACCCGGTATAGCCCAATCGCTTAAATCTGCGGCAAATGCAGAAGTACCGAGAACAGCAGATAATGAAATTGCACTGAGTATCATTTTCTGTACGATTTTCATAAAGAATCAATCTCTCCTTTTCTCTCTCTTTTGTGAGAGGAACCATTCCGATCGTGATATCGGAAACTACTTTACTTCGTCGTGATACTTTCCTTTTTTCTTGCTTTTGAAATCCAAATAATAAACTAAAATATACTTTTTACAGTTTACGCTTGCTATTGTAACACGTATTTATGCAAATGTCAAGAGTTTTTTAAAATTAATTACAAAATTGTTAAGATAAAATGCTAAAAAACAGCCGATTTTTGCAATAATTACGATATATGCGTGTAATATTCCTGAAATAAAAGCCCATTTTAGGGGTAAAACAGTGTTTTTGGGTTGCATTTTGAGTAAATTATGTAAACAAGATGTGGTATATGTGCCGAAATGATGCTCCAATATGTATGAATTTTCAGTTGAATTTACAGTAATATTTACGAAGTAGTTAAAATATTATTAAGTTTTGTAATAATATTATTGCTTTTTTAGGTAGATTAAAAAAGAAATCTGCAATTGTTTCTTGCAGATTTCAATAAATATTCATAATATAAGAATTTTTTACGTTCGTGCTAAGGCAACAGTACCCAATATCAGCCCTGGTTATTGTAGCTGTAGTTCGGTGCTTCCTTTGTGATATAAATATCATGCGGATGTGACTCTTTAAGTCCTGCACCTGTTATTCTTATAAACTTTCCTCTTTCCTTAAGCTCAGGGATTGTCGGAGTACCACAGTAGCCCATACCACTCCGAAGTCCGCCCAAAAGCTGGAATATAGTATCTGAAAGCGGTCCCTTGTACGGAACTCGTCCTTCAACGCCCTCGGGAACAAGCTTCTTTGAGCCTGTCTGGAAATATCTGTCCTTTGAGCCTTTTTCCATAGCTGCAAGCGAGCCCATACCTCGGTAAACCTTAAAACGTCTGCCCTGATATATTTCAAACTCGCCCGGGCTTTCGTCACAGCCCGCAAGCAAGCTACCCATCATAATAACGTCAGCACCTGCCGCAATAGCCTTTACACAGTCGCCGCTGTACTTTATTCCGCCGTCGGCTATACACGGTATACCGTATTTCTTAGCCTCCTGACATACATCATAAATAGCTGTAATCTGAGGTACACCTATTCCTGCAACAACACGTGTTGTACAAATTGAGCCGGGACCTATACCAACCTTGATACAGTCAGCACCTGCATCGATAAGTGCCTTTGCCGCCTCTGCTGTTGCAATATTTCCTGCAATAACCTGTAAATCAGGATATGCCGCCTTGATTTCTTTTACCTTATTAATTATGTTCATTGAATGGCCGTGTGCAGAGTCAAGAGCAACAACGTCAACTCCTGCCTCAACCAATGCCTTGACACGGTCTAAACAATCGTCTGTAACGCCTATTGCCGCACCTGCAAGAAGTCTGCCCTGAGCGTCACGTGCCGAGTTTGGATACTGAACAGCCTTTTCTATATCCTTTATAGTGATAAGTCCTTTAAGGTGATTGCCCTCATCAACAATCGGTAGCTTTTCAACCTTATGATGCGACAATATTTCCTGTGCCTCTTTAAGGCCTGTACCCTCGGGCGCAGTAATAAGATTTTCAGACGTCATAGACTCCTCAATTTTCTTTGAAAAGTCCGTCTCAAATCTCAAGTCACGGTTTGTAATAATACCTATAAGTACATTATCATCATCAACGATGGGAACACCTGATATTTTATAAGAAGCCATTAAGTCGTCGGCATCCTTTAATGTATGATCCTTTGTCAGGCTGAACGGATTTACGATAACGCCATTTTCTGAACGCTTAACCTTATCTACCTGGTCAGCTTGTTGCTCTATTGTCATATTTTTGTGGATTATACCAATACCGCCTTCTCTTGCAATAGCAATTGCCATCTGAGATTCTGTAACGGTATCCATAGCCGCACTCATAAACGGAATGTTTAGCTTAATCTTTTTAGTAAGATTTGTACCGAGATTTACCATATTCGGGGTTACATTCGACTCCTGCGGTATTAATAGCACATCATCAAATGTGAGCCCTTCTTTTCCAAACTTATCCATTTTTATGCTCCTTTCAATCTTTAATTTTGGGTTATTAATTTATTGTAACAAAATTTTTCTTTTTTTTCAATAATTTTCCAATAAATTTTTTATATTTATCAAAAATTATCAATATAGTCAGACAAAGTATTTTGCATTGTAGCAAAATCACTAATTTTAAAGATTTCTGTCTTAATTGCCGAGGAGCCTTTGAGTCCTTTAATGTACCAGGCTATATGCTTTCTCGCCTCTTTTATACCACGCAATTCACCTTTTTCATCTACAAGACGTGTGATGTGGTCTAAGGCGACACTCAATCGTTCTTTAGGTGACGGAACGGTCGTTATGTCACTGCCGTTTAGCACCTCGTTTATTTGTGTAAATATCCAGGGATTTCCCTGTGCGCCACGTGCCACCATAACGGCATCACAGTGGGTATAGCTTATCATATCCGCCGCATCCTGTGCTGTCCATATATCGCCGTTGCCGATAATTGGTATACTAAGCTCGTTCTTAATTTTCTTTATAATTTCCCAATCGGCTTTTCCGCTGTAAAACTGTTCACGTGTTCTGCCGTGTACGGCAATTGCCGAAGCGCCGTTTTCCCCAAGGATTTTAGCACATTCCAAAGAAACATCGCCATCCCAGCCCTTACGGATTTTCGCTGTAACAGGCACAGGCGACACATCGCTTACCGCACGCATAATTTTGCCCATAAGCTCAGGTGATTTCATAAGTGCCGAGCCGTCTCCGTTATTTACTATTTTGGGTGCGGGACAACCCATATTAATATCTATAATATCGGGTTTATGCTCCATAACCTTCGGTATTACCTCTGCCATTATATCGGGATCACTGCCGAAAATCTGTATAGCACAGGGCATTTCACCCGATATGTCCATTAATTCCTCTGTTTTTTTATCGTTATAGTGAAGTCCCTTTGCGCTTATCATTTCGCTGTATACCATACCTGCGCCAAATTCCCTGCAAATTTTGCGGAACGGCTTGTCGGTTATACCTGCCATGGGCGCTAAAAATACAATATTGTCAAATGTAACGTTGCCTATTTTCATTAACTCTCCCAGTATGTTGCTAAATCATACAGTCTTGACAGCACAGTTATTGCCTGTTCTACAGTCATATTTTCCTTAGGGTAGACTCTGTTCGCATCGTCAAGCTGTAAAAGTCCCTTATCAATGCACCAACGCACGTAGAAGCTTGCCCAATAATCAACCTTTCCCCAATCGGCAGGCTTATCATTGTAATCAGTACCAACGTACATAAACAGCTTTGCAGCACGAGTCATAATAGTCGCCGCCTCCTGGCGTGTGATTGTACCATCAGGGTTAAAGTTGATGCCGTCTACACCACCGATAATACCTAAGGCATACAGACAGTCTATAGCCGAATCTCTGCCCTTACAGTCCATAAACACTCCCTCAAGATACACTGTGCCAAGCGAACGCATATACTCGTCCATATTAGCATAGTTGCCTGTAACAACAATAAAGTTCTCAATCAGGATTGCCATTTCCTCACGTGTTATGTCCTGCTCATACTTGTTTGTGAACTCATACGGCACAAGCGACTTTTTCGCCGCTTCTTTTACCGACTCCTTTGCCCAGTCACGTCTGGGCAGTTTCAAAAAATCTTTATCCGATACCACGTTCCAGTTACCGCCGCCATATACGTCAAGCTGTGTATCATAGAATTCGGACATAAGATATGTAAGCTTTTGTGTGTCTGCGCCTGATGGCATATAGCATATATAATTAGCCTCTCCGTAAGTACCTGTCTGCACTCCCGAATTATAGTAGTAGCTTATACCTGTACCATCATACTTTGACATATTCACGCATACACCCCGAAACGGCGTCGGATTGATTTTCCGCCACAATGTCAGGTCTTTTGCTGTGTTAAAGAAATATGTTATCTCGTCACGTGTAAGATTTTTGTATTTATTACCGTCAATATCGCATATCGTTGCCGATGCGATTTCACTGCTGTCATTTATGCCTGCCGCCTCCCGA
>JAQXXM010000087.1 GCA_029226065.1 Clostridiales bacterium | reverse complement strand
GTGACATAGTACTTTTTCCCCTCAGCCTCCATGATAAATCCGATTGCATTTTCATCGGAATGCTCCGCCTTAACGGCTGTGAATTTTATATTGCCTTCAATCCATTCACTACAGCGGTTAAACATCACATAATTATTATTTCCCCCAAAAGTGCTGCGCACCGTACTCCACGCATTACCGGACGCAAGCACCAGCATATTGCTGCTTTGTGTAACGAAATGCTTCAAGGTATCGGGATCTGTATGATCAAGATGATTGTGTGTCAACACAATTATATCGGGCTTTATATCGAAAAAGCTTTTATCAACAGGGACACGCCGCTTGTTCTGCGGCTCGATTTTTTCAACACTGTCTGATAGATAAGGATCGACCATTATTATTTTATTTTCCGTTTCAAAAAGAAGTCCTGCCTGACCAAGCCATATAACTTTCATATAATTTCATTCTCCTTTAGATATATTTTTGATATGTATTCCTTTGACGAATGCGGCGCTATGCTGTCAAATCCCGAATATGTACGGTCAAACGGTGAGTTTTGACAGTTTGCCATGCACGTCATAGGCTCGAGACAGATATAATTGTCAGCGCTTCCGTTATAAAAAAGCCGCCATCCGAATTTTTCGTCATTTTCGTATACAAGTTTTATTCCTTGTTTTATATCAGTTAATTCAATTTGTCCGCCTTTTTTTGATTTACAGTGTCTGCTGATTACTTTTTCAAGCGGCATAAACTCACCGATATTAATTTTTTCAGCAACATCATCATATAATAAAAGCTTTCCTGTCGGCAGATAATTTCTATCTCTCTCTATTTCATTTCCGATTTTAGCATAAAGCCGCACATTCTCTGCTAATGCACCCTTAAGAAAAGGAATATTAAACGTCGTATGAAAGCCGAGAAAATTAGGCATATTCTCACTTGATAGGTTTGTGATTTTTGTTTTATGCAACAGTCCGTTTTCCGACAAGCTATATTTCATTTCGACACGAAAACGGTGCGGAAAATCAAGATATTGCCTCTCAAAAACACATTTAACAAAGCTATCACCTATTTCCGAAATTTCAAACTCCATTTCATGCATCATACCATGCAAATGACAATTTGTTTGCGGTTCGTTTATCGGGAACTTATATATTCTGCCCTCAAATTCAAAGCTGCCGCCCGATATTCTATTTACCGGATACAGTATCGGCATACCGTATAAATACGGATTGTCAAGGACTCCCGATTTATTCGGCTCTCTTAGTATTACGGCATTATATTTTGAGTTGCGTAAGCTTATGCAGTTAGCACCTCTTTCGGTATTTATAAGTGCGGTATAATCGCCTGCTTGCAACTTTACTATCATTTTTTATCCTCTTTACATCAAGATTTTGTCTTTATATTCTATCAAAAACAATTGTTAGAATGGTTTTGATCGTGCAACTGTTAAGCATCGGTATTCCGAACCAAAACGCTGTTTTTCCTCTTCAGTTTCGGTCGGTCTGACAGAGCAATAGAAGTGCCATAGCATATCATCATGATATATAATACAAGGTTTGTGTGCATGAGTTGAATCAAGCTCACCCGACTTGCCGACAGTAATGATAGGTTCAGGGCATTTTTCCCAATGCTTCATATCATAACTGATCGCAGCACCTTCTTGTGCATGATGACCATCAAAGCCGCAATAAAACATAACCCAGCGATTTTTTCTGCTGTCAAAGAGTACGTGTTGACCGCAAGAAAAAATACTATCCCAGTGATTTGGTGTTACTTTCAATACAGGATTGTTCTCATATCGTTCCCAGTTGTGCAACGAGTCTGAGAATGCCATTCCGACCTGTTCGTGCCAAGGCCAATCACCTTTTTCTTTTCCGTTATAGTACAAGATATACTTACCGTCATGCGGAACAATCCAAGTTGAGTATAATCCTCCGCCATCCCAACGGCCGTCAATATCTTTTTCAAACACCGGCTCCGGCTCACAATGCCATTCGAGTAAATTCTCATCCGTTGTCCATGCCAATCCGTTTGCTGCCGCTCCAATTTCATATCCGACGCCGGGATAAGCATGATAGAACATCCAATATTTCCCCTCATATTTTATAAGCTCACGGTTTCCATAAATATCCACATCACAAAGCAACGATGAAATTGCTCTGCCGCTGTTATCCCAAGGTCTACCCGATCCGGCATCAAGAACAACTCCTTTTTTATACCAATGAATAAGATCCTCGGATACTGCCATAGCCGTACGATAACCATTGCCGTCAAATCCTATATAAAAACAATAAAACTTTCCGTTATGTCGGCAAATTCGCATATTATCTACTCCGAAACAGTCAAATGTTCCTTCTTCACCCGATGGTGCAAGAATAGGGGCATCATATTTGTATGGAGTCAAATAATCATTAAATTCCTCTTGTAATATACTCATTTATAAAATCCCTCGCTTTCATTTGCTTTATGACTATTATTATACCAAACATAATTGATTGTTCAATGCAAAATAATGACACATTTAAAGAAATAAAGTTTAAAAAATTGACATTTGTTCAATTGTATGATATAATATGACAAAGAGAGGAATTACAGATATGAATATTATTGATTTGGAAACACCAAGCAATACCGAAAAACACTATGCACCCAAAACGGATAATCCGTATCCGTTTTATATCACAGAATATGGAAAAACCTTCCGAAACATACCATGTTACCAGCTGCGCATGGATTCGCCAATAGGATGTGTGCAATATGTCATTTCGGGTTCAGGCATAATTATATGCAACCATAACATCTATACAGTGCAAGAGGGTGACACCTTTCTTCTTCCGGAAGGAACTAATCAGATATATTACTCAAATCCCGATAATCAATTTGAAAGAATATG
>JAQXXM010000086.1 GCA_029226065.1 Clostridiales bacterium | reverse complement strand
CTCTCGATATAAATTGAGGAATATTCTCGGAAATGAAACATATATACATTCTGAGTACGATATTTTCTATTCATGGCAAAACAGGTATATTGAAAGGTACAATCTGTCGGATATGCTTTTGAATTTTTTTGTTCGTGACGGTGAAACGTACGAGCGTTTTGAGGAACGTCATCTTCAGCGTGGCTGGAGCGAAAACGAAATGAGGCGTATGCTTAAAGGTGCAGGGTTTACAGACGTTTCGGTATATGATGAATTAACTTTCAATAACCCGACTGATGCAAGTGAACGTCTTGTATTTGTATGTAGATAGGGTTAAATAAAACCGTATACCGTTGTACATACTCAAATAATTATAAATTAAAATAACATAAATAATGAATAATCTGTAAACTATGCTGATGATTTATTGACATTCATCCGAATTTATGGTATAATTTGAACAAACATCAACCAATGAAAGAATTGTTTTATATACTTATAATTCATGAATGGAGGTCATAGATATGGATAGGCTAACGAGACGGACAGAGGGCGGCAGAGTTCTCTTGAACAACAGTTTTTTCCCCGAGTATGCAGATGAAACGCTGCAGAGGGAGATTGCGGCATTTCCGCCGTTCAGGCAAGTAATGGAGCGTTTGTGCGAACTTGAGGACAATGCCAGTATGGATCAACTTTAATGATTAACGGAGCTGTGATTGTGGTTATATCACAGTTCTTTTTGTCTTTATGGCATAATTTTCTTAATATTTCCTTGAAATGTCAATATTTTAAACAAAAATGTCAAAATTATTTATGGATTTTTCTTTCATAAAATAATATAATAGATATGATATAATAACGCTTGTTGAATATGATAGACAGGAGAAATAAACAATGAAACTGACACATTTAAAGGCAAACAATAAAAATATCTATACAGCATATTACACTGCTGTATCTGATATGGTAGCAAATATAAAGCCGTATATAGGCGGTGCATTGGAAAGCGAAAAAGAGGTAATTATAGCAGGTATAGGCTATGAAACTCCATGGACACGAGATACTGCCATAAACGTATCAAACGCAGGCTATTTATTCCCCGAAATAGCGAAAAACACTCTTATGTCTGTACTTAAAGCCGAGAATGGAAAATACATTGCAGACGGCTCATACGGACAGGATTGGGACAGCATTATATGGGTAATAGGCGCGTGGGATATGTACCTGTATAACGGAGATACGGAGTTTTTGAAAAACGTTTATAATATTTCAAAGGAGTCCGTTAAATATTTTGAAAAAAAGGCATTCTCCGATAAGCTTGGCTTATTCCGAGGCCCTGCCTGTTATGGTGACGGCATTGCCGCATACCCTGATGTTTATGCTAAGTACGGACAAAGCGGTATACTTTCGTATGCAGGTGAGGGAGAGAGCGGTACGTCAATTGATATGTATACGCTGTCAACAAACTGTGTTTATTATAAAGTTTATAAGCTGATAGATAAGATGGCTGACTGTCTTGGCATTAAAAAGGAATATGAGATAAAAGCTGAAAACCTGAAAGAGGAAATCAATAAACATTTCTGGAATGATGAAAAGGGATATTATAATTACATAATTGATGGTTTCGGCGGTTCTGACTATTTTGAGGGTATGGGAAATTCATTTGCAATCCTGTTTGATGTTGCGGATAATGAAAAGGCGGAACGAATATTCAAATCACATCCGTCATCAGCGTGCGGTATGCCGTGCGTATATCCGTCATTTGAAAGATATACCGCAGACGGAGAATACGGACGTCACAGCGGTACTGTATGGCCGCACATTCAGTCATTCTGGGCTGATGCGTCAATGAAATACGGCAAGTGTGAATTGTTTGACAAGGAGTTTAATATGCTTACTGAATGTGCCGTACGTGACGGACACTTCTCGGAAATATATCACCCCGTTACGAGCTTGCCTTATGGCGGTATGCAGGAGGATAAGGGCGAGGGAATACGTTTGTGGGATGCGGAGAAGAAACAGACGTGGAGTGCTACAGGATATTTGCATATAATCTTTGCAAACATTATCGGCTTTGAGTTTGAGCCTGACGGTATCACTTTTAATCCGTATATGCCCAATGGCGTATCGCAGATTGAACTTTCTGATTTTAATATACGCAATACCAATATATCGGTATCAATCAAAGGTACAGGCAGAAATGTAAAATCATTTAAAGTAAACGGAATTGAAAAAGACAACAAAATCAAATATACAGACGGTAATGATTTACGTGTCGAAATAGAACTTGGATAAGGAAATTTCACTATTTTCACTCTAAAGGGGATGTTGCATTTAGCGACATCCCCTTTGTTATACGATATTTTATTCTGATGTTATTTCATCGCCCGATGAAGGTGCCAATGTTGCCTTTGTTGGCGTTTGGGTTGTCGTCTGGCTTGACGGAGCCTTAGTTGACTCGGGCTTTTTTGTAGCCTCGGGAGCCTTGGTTGACTCAGGTTTCTTTGTAGCCGCAGGAGCTTTGGACGACTCAGGCTTTTTTGTAGACTCAGGCGCTTTAGTTGTTGATGCAGGCTTATCGGTAGAAGATGACGTGTCATCATCGTCTTTTTCTGTTTTAGGTTTATCGTCTTCAAATTTTATTTCGTTAATAAACTCTATTTCGTCAAGTCTGCATATAGTATATCCGTCACTGAGCAACTGTTCAATAAGATTTCCGAGCATCTTCGGAGTTGCAGTGTTTTCGTCCTTGTTATTAAGCTGAATAACAAGATTGTTAACAGACGGCTTATTTGTCTTATAGTAATTCAACAGCTGTTCGGCAGAACGTGATGCATTAGAATCACCAACGGACGCGTTCCAGTCACAGTAGTAGTAGCCATTTTCTGCCAATACGTCTTTATATCTTTCTTTCTCACTACCATAAGATGTGTTGGAATAGCTTCCTCCCAAAAATCTGTACAGCTTAATGGGTTTCTCACCGCTTGGCGTATTTTCAACAATTAAGTCGTAAGTTTCTTCGATTTCATCCATAAATGTAGTTTTGTCTGCATATAATATATCGGAATTACCCGATTTTGAAAGCGGAAGAACGAGATGCCCTTCTTCTATGGCACGAGTACACAGATATGGATTATCCTTTATATCTTTGCCGTTCATAAAGAACGTTGCCTTAACATTATAACGTCTTAACACATCAAGTATAGCAGGAGTAACCGCCTCTGACGGACCATTGTCAAATGTCAGATATGCGTGGTTTTTCTCACCTGATTCTTTGATTATATCAAGATAGCTGTTTCTGCCCTCCTGTGGGTTAGGAATAGACGGGTCAAATTTAGCGTCAGTATCCTCCTCATACGGCACTTGAGTGACAGCGGGTTGATTATCTGTATCGGGCTTTTTTGCGCATTTTACAATATTAAAGATAAGCAAAAATGCAAGAAATGCAACGGCAATCAGGAAAATTATCCGTTGTATTCGTCTTTCTCTTTCTCTCTTTTTGTGCTGCATTTTAAGACGTTCACGGCGTCTTGCTTCAAAATCCTGTGATCCTGCCACTTTATTTTCACCTCATAATAATTTATATTACGGAGAAATTCTCCTTACAGGAGTATTATACACTAAAGTAAGATAAAATTCAATCTTTTTTCGCAAAATTTTTCAAAAAATAATAGGGAGTGATATAATGCGTAAAATTTTGACAATTCTATGTGCTCTAAGTCTTGTTATGACGTCATGTGCGACAGAAAAAACGGCGAATGTAGAAAGTGTCGCAGCATCAAGCGTAACCGATTATGACAGCCTTAACCCGAGCGGTCAAGGCTGGGGATTTGTTAGACGTAAAGGGACACCGCCTGATATACCGAATGCCCAGACGGCACTTCTTAAAAAATACAACGGCGCATATTTAAGCGAGAAAAAAGAAAAAAATCTGTACCTGACATTTGACGAGGGTTATGAAAACGGCTTTACCGCAGTCATTCTTGATATCCTTGCAAAGACAAAAACACCTGCGGCTTTTTTCGTAACAGGTCCGTACTTAGAAGGACAGGAGGAATTAATCAAACGTATGATTGATGAGGGACATACGGTAGGAAATCATACGGTCAATCATTTGAATTTGCCAAAACAGCCCAAAGAAACCGTAATATCGGAAATTACAAAGCTTAATGAGATGTGTGAGAGTATGTACGGATATAAAATGCACTACGTCCGTCCGCCTGAGGGTGAGTTTTCGGAAAAGACACTTGCTATTTCAAACGATTTGGGAATGAAAACTATTATGTGGAGTTTTGCGTATAAGGATTGGGATATAAATGCACAAAAGGGCGCAGACTATGCATACCAAAGCGTTATGCCGTATCTGCACGACGGTGCTGTGATACTATTGCACGCTGTATCCTCGGATAACGCTTCGGCAATTGAAAGAATAATAACAGACGCAAAAAAACAAGGTTACTCCTTCAAAAGTCTTGATGAACTATAACACGGCTGTTTTGGGCCTGAAATCGCAGTGATATATCATTTTCAGGAATATGTATCACTGCATTCGGGTAGAAAAAGAGCAGTATTCTTAATCCATATTCCGCTTCATTTTCTGATAATGGTGAATATGATATGTCTTTAATATTTCTGCTTACTATTGATGTTAATACCACAAGAGTAAGCATTAATAACCCGGACATAACAGTTATTACAGCAAAAATAATTACAAACGCATCCATACGCATCACGCATCCTTTCATAGGGATTTATATTATACTATGAGATTGTGCGTATTTGTGTTACGCACTTGACAGATTGATTTTCAGATGCTATAATTAGTAAATGTAGACCTATCAGCAAGGAGATGAAAGTTGGCTATGAAAATAAGCGAACTATTAAATAACGATAAATTATCACTGTCATTTGAGGTGTTCCCGCCGAAAACGGATACAGCATTTGAAAGTGTAAAGCGTGCTACAGAGGAGATTGCAAAATTGTCACCGTCCTTTGTCAGCGTTACGTACGGAGCGGGCGGCGGTACAAGCAAATATACGCTCGATATTGCAAAAAATATCAATGAACAGTATGGTGTACCAACGTTGGCACACTTGACTTGTGTTTCCTCATCAAAGGAGATTGTGAGAAATAAGATAAACGAAATAAAAGACGCAGGAATACAGAACATAATGGCATTGAGGGGCGATTTAACGCCTGAACTTGAAAACTCCGACAGGAGCCGATGGGCTTATCATCACGCCGTAGAGCTTGTTCGTGATATAAAAGAAATAGACGCTGATTTTTGCATAGGCGGCGCTTGCTATCCCGAAATACATCCCGAGAGCGAAAATCAAAAAGAGGACATAAAGCATCTTAAGGAAAAGGTGGACGCAGGCTGTTCATTCCTGACAACACAGATGTTTTTTGACAATAATCTGCTGTATAATTTCTTATATAAAATTCGTGAAGCAGGTATTACAGTGCCTGTAATACCCGGTATTATGCCTATAACAAATGCAAATCAGGTTGAGAGAGCAATAAAGCTTTCAGGTTCATTTATGCCACAGCGTTTTAAAAGTCTTGTCGACAAATTCGGTCATTCGCCCGAGGCTATGAAACAGGCGGGAATTGCATACGCAACTGACCAGATTATTGATTTGTTTGCAAACGGAATAACAAATGTTCACGTTTATTCTATGAATAAGCCTGATGTTGCAGGTAAAATACAGAGTAACCTATCGGAGATTATAAAGTAATGGGAACGATATTAGTAAAAAACTATGCACCGATGCCCTTTGATAAATCGGAAATTTTAAGATATGCACAGGCTAAGGGCAAATCGCCTGAGCTTGATTTAATTATTGATGAGTGCATTGGGGAAGTATCGGACAAGCTGGTGTATAAGGTTTGCTATGGTGAATTTGATATATCGGTGGATAAACCCAATATTGATTTCGGATTTATGAACGTTACGTCTTGTGATTTAAGCAAAAACCTTAAAGACTGTAAAAAAGCAGTCGTATTCGGTGCAACGGTTGGCATAGAGCTTGACAGGCTCATTCTGCGTTACGGGCGTATATCACCTGTTAAGGCACTGATATTTCAGGCAATAGGCGCAGAGCGTATTGAGGCGCTTGCTGATGCGTTTAATAATGAGATAAAAGAAAAATACGTAACTGTGCCGAGATTTAGTGCAGGCTACGGTGATTTTTCGGTGTACAAGCAGACGGACATATTTAACACTCTCGATTGCGGACGAAAAATTGGTCTTACCCTTAACGACAGTATGATGATGTCGCCAACAAAGTCTGTGACGGCAATAATAGGAATAAAAGGCGAAAGGGATAACCTATGAAAATAACTGATTATATAAAGGATAATATACTGTATCTTGACGGCGGTCTTGGTACGCTTTTACAGGCACAGGGCTTAAAAAGCGGTGAACTTCCTGAAAGATGGAACATAACGCATAGCGATGTATTGGTAAAAATACATCGTGACTATTTTGATGCCGGCTCAAATGTAGTTAATACAAATACGTTTGGTGCAAACTCGTTGAAGTTTGACGATAACGAGCTTGAAACGATAATCAAGTCGGCTATGGATAATGCGAAAAAGGCACGTGAAATGAGTGATACCGCACACGAAAAGTGGATAGCACTTGACTTAGGACCTACAGGCAAGATGCTTGCACCTTACGGCGATTTTGACTTTGAAGATGCTGTTAATGTGTTTAAAAAGACAGTGGAGCTTGGAGTTAAATATGGTGCAGATCTCATATTTATAGAAACAATGAACGACAGCTACGAGACAAAAGCGGCACTCCTTGCGGCAAAGGAATGTTCGGATTTGCCTGTGTTTGTATCGAATGCGTACGGCGAGGACGGCAAGCTTATGACGGGTGCATCACCGTCGGCAATGGTAGCAATGCTTGAGGGAATGGGTGCAGATGCAATAGGTGTCAACTGCTCATTAGGACCAAAGGCTTTATCAGGTGTGGTATGTGAATATCTCAAATATTCGTCTTTACCTGTTATTTTAAAGCCAAACGCAGGTCTGCCAAAATCAGTTGACGGAAAAACAGTGTTTGATGTCGCACCTGACGAGTTTGCCTGTGAAGTAAGGAAATTAATCGAAAAAGGCGTTCGTTTAGCAGGCGGATGCTGCGGCACAACGCCCGAATATATAAAGAAGCTTGTTGATACTGCAAAAGATGTGACACCATTGCCGATTAAGGATAAGAACATCACATTTGTGTCGTCATATACACATTCTGTGGAATTTGGTTCAAGACCTGTTCTGATAGGCGAGCGTATTAATCCTACGGGTAAGAAACGCTTTAAAGAGGCTTTGCGTGCCAACGATGTAGATTATATATTAAAAGAGGGAATAGCACAACAGGAAAAAGGCGTTGATATTCTTGATGTCAATGTGGGTTTGCCCGAAATTGACGAGGAGAAAATGTTAAAAACTGCCGTATGCGAACTACAGGCGATTATAGATTTGCCGTTACAGATAGACTCCTCTGATGCTGTTGCAATGGAAACGGCTTTAAGAAGATATAACGGCAAGGCTATGATAAACTCTGTAAACGGTAAAAAGGAAAGTATGGAGGCGGTATTTCCGCTTGTAAAGAAATACGGCGGTCTTGTCGTCGCCCTTACTCTTGATGAGTCGGGAATACCTGATAATGCAGACGATAGAGTTAATATAGCTGAGAAAATACTAAATGAGGCTAAAAAATACGGAATTGATAAAAAAGATATTATATTTGATCCGCTTGCACTAACGGTCAGTGCGGACAATAATGCAGGTAAAGAGACACTGCGTGCCGTAAAGCTTATTACGGAAAAATTAGACTGCCATACATCTCTTGGCGTATCAAATGTATCGTTTGGACTGCCCAGACGCGACATAATAAACAGCTCATTTTTCACTCTTGCAATGGGCAACGGATTATCGGCAGCTATTATGAACCCGTATTCTACAGAGATGATGCAGGCGTATTACTCATTTTGTGCATTAGCAGGACTTGATGATAGCTGTACTGATTATATTGACTTTGCCCAAAATCTTGTCGTTACAAGCAGTGCAACTGTAGAAAAAACATTGGAGGTCGGAAAAGAACAATATAAAAGCGAATTGCAGAAAGCAATCGTAAAGGGGTTAAAGGAACAGGCGGCTGTACTTACAAAAGCACTGTTGGACACAAACGAAGCACTGTCTATAGTGTCTGAGGAAATAATACCTGCACTTGATATAGTAGGCAGCGGATTTGAGAAAAAAACTGTGTATTTACCGCAATTGCTTATGAGTGCAGAGGCGGCAAAATCCGCATTTGAAGTAATAAAAGAGAGTATGTCGGGGACTGACAATACTTCAACAAAAGCGACTATTGTAATAGCAACGGTAAAAGGTGATATACACGATATCGGCAAAAACATAGTTAAGCTGTTATTGGAAAATTATGGATATAACGTTGTCGACTTAGGCAGAGATGTGCCGCCCGAAAACGTTGTAGAAAGCACTGTATCATTACATGCTCCGATTGTCGGATTGAGTGCGTTAATGACAACTACCGTTCCGGCAATGGAGGAGACAATAAAGCTTTTGCGTAAACACGCACCTTGGTGCAAGGTGGTTGTAGGTGGTGCTGTCCTGACGCAGGAATATGCCGATGCTATAGGTGCAGACCACTACTCAAAGGACGCAATGGAAACCGTAAGATATGCCGAAGCTTTGAATTAAATGTTTCTTATATCGGACAATCCGAATAATTGGTTTTACGTAAAACAGCACATACAGCTTTGATGTTCCCGAAATAGGGGAGACATCCAAACTGTATGTGCTGTTTTAAATATTGAATTAGTTTATTTCTTAAGTCTGAAGCTTGATCTGTGACGTTTTCCCTGTGTAAGGAATGAGAATATATGCTTATTATTACGTCTGCGTCCGGCATAAAGACCTCTAAATCTGGGACCGCTCTTTCTTCGCCTTCTTGCGTAAACAGACCTGAAATTTGCACCTACATTTTTGGTGGTAGACATATTTGATGCTAAGTCCTCAACTTTATGCAGCACGTTCTTCGTCTGTGCTTTGCCAATAGCAGGACTTATAACAGAGTTTATATTTACCGTCTTGCTTCTTTTTCCGCTCGCTGCTATTATTGCAGACGGATTGAATTTAACTCCTTTTGAAAATTCCGAGTTAGTTATTTTCACTATCAATACTGCGATTACGAAGAACAACGATGAAATTGTCATAGTGATAAGTCTTATATTAATATGTAGCTGTGTGAAGAACAACGTAATCGAAAGGAATAGCGGCCACGCAAGCGATGTTGCACCAAGGAATACCTGGAAATTAATCTTTTTTAAGCTGTTGGAGTAGATAATTGCAAGAATACCCGATGCTGTTGTCAGCAATGAACTCAAAAATATCAGGTATGACAGCTGTACACCGATAGTCTGTTTAACGGTGTTTGCGGCTGTTGTAAGCGTGTTGGTGAATTCGAGTAATCCTGATATCAGATAGAATGCACCTAACAGTGCATTGATTACTCCTGCGACAAACATAAGTTTCTTGTGTTTAATATTCATTTTTAATACCTCCTGATTTTTACTCTATGATCTGAGTGATTGAAAGAGTACCCTCAATCTTAATTGATTGACCTGATACAACATCAAATGTGTATGAATGAGTATCAAGTACAGACAGGTTTTGCTTATCCTGAAGCGTACCTGCGATTGTGTAAATCATCAAAGTGCCTTTCCCTTCTGCTTTATATCGTCCAGCCTTAAGCTCGGAAGGAATATCGAGCTTTACATTGGTGTATGATTTTACAGCCCCTTCATCGGAGCCTGATAGGGAATTCAGACTTTCGTTGTATTGAGTCTTTTCTGTAATGGAAGTATCCAATTCCGCTATTGTAGCTTTAGCTGTCTCTATATTTTTGATATATTCATTAAGATCATTGTTTAATGCATCGAGTTCGTCAAGCAATAATCTGTTTTCCTCGATGGTTTTATCGTATTCCGCCGCTTTATAAGAAAGCTCCTTTTTCTCTTTTTTCAGCTTTGACATATCCTCGTTCATTTGCTTCTTTTCACTTGCAATAGTTGTGGCAGCCTCTGTCTTTAATACAGCACTGCTGTTAAGAGAAATAATCACAACGCCCACCGCAAGACTTAAAAAGATAGGCAGAATAACCGTCAGAATAAAATTTTTATTTTTTAACATACTATATCTCCGTTTCTGTGCCGCACAAATCAGTTTGCCGATGCAAACTTAACTTTACTCTCGAACTTAAGTATATCGTTATCCTCAAGAGTGACATCTATAGGAGTAGAGCCAAGTGTGGTGTTAATCTTAGATTTACCGTTACTTGATGAGAGCATAAACTTACCCACGCCTGTTACAAGGTACTTGCCTTTGGCAATGTTTTTGCCCACAACATATTTTCCGGGCGGAAGCTGTATTTCAGGCGGTGCTTTTTCGGCGATGCTCGCATCGAGTGACTCTATCGTACTGCGTTTTTCTTTTATTTGTGCATTAAGCTCGTTAAGCTCGTATGCTTTTTTCTCGATTTCACTGTGCAGCTCCGCCTTGGGATTTTCAATATCAGCTATCTTTTCAAGCTTTTCTTCTTTTTCGGAATTAGATGTCTTAAGGTTATCCACTTCGGTTTTAAGAGTATCATGGCGTGATTTAAGGCTTGAATAATCCTCCTCATTACGCATCTGCTCTTTTTGTTCTGCGACTATGTCATCATTACCGGGCAGAAAATAAGCAAGTACAAATGAAGATATAATAATGATGACTGATATTACCACCGAGATTATACGATACAGCGTAATACGTCCTTTTTGCGACAGACCGTATACCGTAGACTGTATTTCGCCATCAGATGTTTCCTCTGTCTTGTCTGTTTGCTCCGTATTTTCCTCAGGCTCACGGTTTTTATAAAATTCGATAATTTCATCGACTTCCACTGATTTAGGAAGTGAAAGCTCATCATCGTTCATATTCAAAAAGCCTCCTTTTATCAGAGTGTAGTAGTCAAATATACCTCTTTGAATTGATAGTAAAAGCTGTCATGTGATTTTTTCGCCGTTTCGTAATCGGGGAAAATACCAAACACAGTCGGACCCGATCCGCTCATAACAGCACCTAACGCTCCGTTTAACATCATTTTATTTCGTATACCCTTTATTATGGGATGCATTTTTTCTGTAACAACTCCCATAACGTTTGATAAATTGTTTGCAACATCATTTATGTCCTGTCTTTTAAGTGCATCAATCATTGCCTGTGTGTCAGGCCGTTCGCCTATGTGTGCTGTATCTATTGCTTCATATATAGATGCTGTAGATACGCTTATAGGCGGCTTAACTATAAGAATGTTGCATTTGGGAATATCAGGCAGGGGAGTAAGAATTTCGCCGATGCCTGTGGCAAGTGCCGTTTTGCCTGTTATACAGTACGGTACGTCAGCACCAAGCCCTACTGCTATTTCTTTTAATTCGTCAAGTGTAAGATTTGTGCCGTAAAGCTTATCAAGCGAACACAAAACAGCCGCCGCATTACCGCTTCCACCTGCAAGCCCTGAGGCTACAGGAATGTTTTTGTGTATCATAATTTTACAGCCGCCAGATATTTGTGTATAATCAAAAAATGCTGATGCTGCTTTATAAGCAATATTCTTTTCGTTTGTCGGTAGATATTTTAAATTGGTTGATACCGATATCCTTGAGTCTGTTTTATCTACAAGCACGAGATCGTAAAGCGATACTGTCTGCATTACCATTTCGACATTGTGATAACCATTGGGGAGTCTATCTAAAACGTCAAGAGTCAAATTGACTTTTGCGTATGAACGTGCCATTGCACGAGGTCCTGTTACAACGATTTCATCAATAATCATATCGCTTTACTCCTTAGTTATTTATCGAGTGTACTATGTGATTTTTCAACTATACTTGAAACTTCATCATCTGTCGGGTTGCTTGTACACGAACTTTTTTTCAGATACGCAAGATATTCAATGTTGCCCTCGGGCCCCTTTATGGGTGAATAGGAGAGACCGAGAACTGTAAATCCGTTATCAACCGCAAAATCAAGCACGCTACGTATTACATCAAAATGCACCGACTTATCACGTACAACTCCTTTTTTGCCCACCTGACCTTTGCCCGCTTCAAATTGTGGTTTTATCAACGCTACAATTTCTCCTTCCAAAGCGAGCAGGTTATATGCGGCAGGAAGTACAAGCTTTAGGGATATAAACGACACATCAATCGAGGCAAAGTCGATTTCTTCGCCTATATCCTCAGGTGTTACATAGCGTATGTTTGTGCGTTCCATATTAACGACACGTTTGTCCTGACGTAGCTTCCAGGCAAACTGACCGTAGCCAACGTCAACTGCGTACACACGTTTTGCACCGTTTTGGAGCATACAATCGGTAAAACCGCCTGTTGATGCACCAATATCCATGGTAACCTTGTTTTCAAGGGATATCGGGAACTCCGCCATTGCTTTTTCAAGCTTTAGTCCGCCGCGGCTTACGTATTTAAGCTGTTCACCACGTACCTCAACCTCCTTTTCGGAGTCGTCAATCATCATTCCGGCTTTATCGCATTTTTGGTTTTTTACATATACTTGCCCTGCCATTATAAGCGCCTTTGCTCTTTCACGGCTCGTTGTTAAACCGTTTTCTGTCAGGTATACATCAAGTCTTATCTTTGCCATTGTATAAGAGTTTAATCCTTTCTGAGACTATGTAGCTCATCAATAATATAATCCGATACAGTGAATTTATCAAGCCCGTATTTTTTATCAAGCTCGTCAATACTGCCGTGAACAATAGGCTCGGCGGGGAAGGCAAAGCCTTTAAATTTACACGATACTTTGTTTGACAGCAGAATATCTGCAATATGCTCGCCAAATCCTCCTGATTTTATATTGTCCTCTAATGTTACTACAAATCCTGTTTTGTTTGCCGCATTAATAACTGCTTGAGAGTTAATCGGGTACATTGTCGGTAATTCTGTTATCTCACACGATATATTTCGCTCTTTTAAGATTTCGGCTGTTTCCTCTGCACGTTTTACCATTCTGCCCGATGCTATGATTGAAACGTCACAGCCTTGCTGTCTTACGTATGACTTATTAAGTATAAAAGCATCGGTAACAGATGCGGCTTCTGTATTACCTCTCGGATAGCGTATGGCAATAGGACCGTTATGCTCGTTTATTGCATAGCGGAGCATCAAGTCCAAATCTTTAAATGATGACGGACTGAGAATTGTCATATTCGGCATAGTTGATAAAAATGACACGTCATATACACCCTGATGCGTTTCGCCGTCAGCACCTACTATTCCTGCACGGTCAATTCCGAATACCACGTGCAAATTCTGCAAGCAAACGTCATGAAGTGCCTGGTCATAAGCACGCTGCATAAACGTAGAATACAGCGGTATAACGGGCGTCATACCTGCAACTGCCATACCTGCCGCAAACGTAACGCCGTGCTGTTCCGCTATACCCACATCAAAAAATCTGTCTTTATAAAGCTTTGAAAATTCAACCAACCCTGTTCCGTCAGGCATAGCACACGTAATAGCTACTACTTTTTTGTTGTCTTTTGCTATATCTATAAGGGTTTTGCCAAATTGTGAACTGTACGAGGCCTTCAGTGGCGGCAGTTTCCCGTCAGATGCATCAAACATACCCACACCGTGAAATGTAGACGGATCCTTTTCGGCAGGCGTATAGCCCTTGCCTTTTTGCGTACGCACATGGAGAAGTACAGGTTTATTTTCGTTTTTTGCATATTCAAGACAGTCTATAAGTGACTTTAAATCGTGACCGTCCACAGGACCTATATACTTAAATCCTAAATCCTCAAAAAAGGTTGTTACTGTAAGGCGGCGGAACAGTGTTTTTATAAACTCCATTCCTCTTCTTATGGGTGCACCTAAAACAGGGATTTTATCGAGTGTATCGGACACTTTTCGCTTTGAATTGAAATATACACGATTTATACGTATTTTCCTTAGATGCTTTGACACAGCACCTACGTTTTTGGAAATTGACATTGTATTATCATTGAGTATAAGAGTTATGGGCGTTTTTGTATGCCCTGCATCATTCATTGCCTCGTATACCTCGCCACCTGTCAATGCTCCGTCACCCAAAAGTGCAATTACATTATATTTATCGCCCGATAAATCACGGGCACGTGCTATACCGAGTGCGGCTGAAACTGATGTCGAGGAGTGACCTGTATCAAAAGTGTCATACTCACTCTCTGCACGCTTAGGAAAGCCCGATATTCCGCCAAACTGACGTAATGTATTCATAGCATCTGCTCTGCCTGAAAGTATCTTGTGGACATACGACTGATGACCTACGTCAAAAATCAGCTTGTCCGTCGGCAAATCGAATACCTTGTATATAGCTACGGTAAGCTCTACAACGCCTAAGTTTGATGCAAGGTGACCGCCCGTTTTACTGACTGAATTAATTAAAAAAGATCGGATATCTCCGCACAGACTGTTAAGCTCGTCAATATTGAGTTTTTTTATATTTTTCGCATTAAAGCTTTCGCTAAATCCTTTTTTCATCACGTAAGAGTACACTTTCCACCATTATGATATAATGATTACAAACCAATCAGGGTTTGATATTAGTTATGAATTAATTATAACACATATAAAATAAAAAGTCAATCGACGCAAAAAATATTTAATAATCTATTGATATTTTCGTCAATTTGCTGTATAATTATTATTAAAGTTTGTTATGGGAGGAGAACGAAAATGACTGATAAAGAATTAATGGAAGAGCTGTCATACAAACGCAATAATGCGTATCTGAAGATGACAGAAAGCGAAAAGAAAGAAATGAATGAACTCTGCGACGGTTACCGTGTTTTTTTAAATTCGGGAAAAACTGAGCGTGAGTGCGTAAAGGAAGCCGTTAAAATGGCAAAGGCATCGGGATTTTTGGAGCTAGACAGCGTGGACTCGCTAAAGCCGGGTGACAAGGTGTATAAGATAAACCGTGAAAAAAATATATTTATGGCGGTTATCGGTACAGATGATATATGCAACGGAGTTAATATAGCAGGTGCTCACATAGATTCACCGCGTCTTGATTTAAAGCAGAACCCTCTTTACGAAAGTATGGATATGGCACTTTTAAAAACGCATTATTACGGCGGTATAAAGAAATATCAGTGGCCTACTGTACCACTTGCAATCCATGGCGTTATATATGACACTGACGGAAATAAACGTGAAATTGTAATAGGCGAAAAGGAAGATGATCCCGTATTTGTCATAACGGATTTACTGCCGCATCTGGCAAAGGATCAGATGTCAAAAAAGATGATTGACGGAGTGGAGGGCGAAAACCTTAATGTATTAATAGGCGGTATGCCGATTGATGCCGAGGAGGTTAATGAAAAGGTTAAGTTTTCGATTTTGAAGCTACTTAATCAGCGTTACGGAATTACTGAAAAAAGCTTTATAAGCGCAGAAATTGAAATCGTGCCTGCACAAAAAGCAAAGAATGTCGGACTTGATGAGAGCTTTGTGGGTGCATACGGACAAGACGACAGAGTGTGTGCCTATACAACACTTCGTGGTATACTCGATGTTGATATGCCAAAAACTACATCAATTGCAATTCTTGTTGATAAAGAGGAGATAGGCTCTTGCGGAAACACAGGCGCTCAAAGTGCATTTATGATGATGGCAATAACGGAGCTTATCGAAAAGGTGAACGGTAAATGTTCGCTTACAGACCTTAACAGGACAATAAGCGCATCAGCTTGTATGTCATCTGATGTGTCAGCGGCAAGTGATCCGAACTTCCCAAGCGTAACTGAGGCAAATAATGCGTGTTATGCGGGATATGGCGTTGCGTTGATGAAATACACAGGTGCAAGAGGTAAGAGTGAAACCTCCGATGCAAACGCTGAATTTGTGTATTCTATAGGCAAGGTTATGGATGAAAACGGCGTTATATGGCAGACCGGTGAGCTTGGCAAGGTCGACCAGGGCGGCGGCGGAACTATTGCGCAGTATGTCGCAAATCTGAATATGAACGTTATTGACTGCGGTGTACCTGTTCTGTCGATGCATTCACCCTTTGAAGTCGTTGCGAAAAGTGATGTTTATATGGCATACAGAGCATATAAAGCCTTCTATGCTGCTTCTTTTTGAGCATAATCGGCTTAACTCACCCTCGGAGTGCATTGAGCACGCCGTCGGGTAAGTTGCACCGATTCTGCAGCAAAAATAAGCGAGCATAGACCAAAACAGCCCATATAGTAACTTCTTTTGGACAAAATCATCTTAACTCACCCTCGGAGTGCATTTAGCACGCCGTCGGGTAAGTTGCACCGATTCTGCAACAAAAATAAGCGAGCATAGCCTATATATGAACTTCTTTTTGAGCATAATCGGCTTAGTGAGGATGCGAAAAAATAGTGCAGAACGGACGGAAACCGCTGAGCAGCATAGCTGCGAGGGTTATCCCGCAGTGTACGCTGGTACTCAAGGGACGGTTTTCGTTCGTAGTTTGACGGTATAGATAAAGAAAAATCCACGATTTTGTGGATTTTCTTCAAATTAATCCGTTTTAGCAATGCTTATTGTGGATTATATATACACATATATGATTTTACCGTCAAACGATCGGTGCTGTTTTTTTACATCCTCTTATGAACTTCTATTCGGCTTAACATTAACTCATTGAAGTGGGATTTTTCAAATACTGATTTTATTTTTTTAGTTTTTGCCTGTTCTGCGCTAAATGCAACAGCCACACTTTAGTATGCTTTAAATAACGTACCTACCTTTTTGCCCTCGATGAGGTCATAGAGTGTGTCAATCCTCTCTCCGTTTGTTATTATCATACTTATTCCTGCACTG
>JAQXXM010000085.1 GCA_029226065.1 Clostridiales bacterium | reverse complement strand
AATAGTTGCCCACAAGAGCGATGTAGCATCTTTGATGCGTTTAGCGATGTGGGTGACTATTCTGCGTATTTGCACTGTTTTGCTACATCACAAGGGAGTGCGGTAAAATGGTGCAGAACGAAACATACGTACTTTTGTTGCTGTTACTATTGCGGCTATGCTATCTCTATGAACGATGTAGCATCTTCGATGCGTTTAGTGAATAGAGGTAGCATAACCGCATATTTATGCGGTCGGTGCCGTTTTACCGCAGTCACTACTGTAATATGCGTGTCGCTAATATGACAACTGCCGTAAATATTGTTCCTAAAGCAAGCACAAACACGCTTATTCCTGCAAGTTTCCCTTCCTTTTTAAAGGCATACACACCGTATGCTACGGTACGAACGGAAAATATTGCTAAAATTATAAAAAATATAATATATATTGTCATAATGTTCTCCATACTGTCTTGCAGTGTATTTCAAGTTCCGAAAAGGCACAAGATGCGACGCTTATCTTTTGTGTTAATAATAATAAGTCATACCTGTCCTTTTTATTATAAGCTCGGTATCCACATCGAATGTCCAATCCTTTGCCGAAAAACTCTTTATATACTCATTAAATGATTTGTTTGCGGCAAATTCGCCTTTCAATCTGCCTCGTATGCCAAGTAAATCCGAGCCCATTTCTCCGTACACCCTTTTCAAAAAATCGTCTGCCGAGTCGGAAATCATATTAGATGCCATCGAGTCGCTTAGCTCGTTTTTATGCTTTTTAGGCACACTCAACAGCTCCGCCTCAAGCATCAGCTTGACTTTTACGTGTTTTTTATTGCGGTCTATGTCAAGCATAGGCTTACGTTTTTCCTGAAGGCTCATTGTTATGGGAATATCGGGGGATTTACTGTCATAAAATGTCGCTCTACTGTTATTTATGTCGCCCATAAGAATGTTGTATATATACGCATCACTGCTGCCAAGCTTTCCAATATAATTATAACCGTTAAATACGGCAAGTCCCATAGTTTCGCTTTTATCTTTCACCTTAACGCCTGCCTCGCCCGGTAAATAGTCCTTTGTTCCCTTTTGAAAATCCGACTCATTTCGTTTTGCACTTTCGTTTTTCTTGTTTTCAGACGGCTGCTCGTCACCGCTCGATTGTCCGGAACCTGCATCCGTTTTCTCGCCCTCTTCCTTAATTCCTGCAATTCCTGCAAGCGGTAATGCACAATCTCTGTCCTTTGACGTGTTCGCCATATAAAACATACTTGCATTGTTTTGCGGTATCGGTCCGCCCTGCTTATTTTCATAGGTGAGCTGATAATACTTTACGGGATTTAGCTCTACAACAGGTTTTACACCCTCAAGATATTCCCCCGCATCTTCAGCTACAGCAAGATATACATCGGGGCGGATTTCGTTATTTCTTGCAATAATATCGGCAATTCCACCCAAGCCTTTTGCCGCCACCTCCTCCGACACAACGATTAACTTTGCATGAGCCAGTGACAAATCCTTTGAAATTATGGAATTTGCGTTATTTATTGCCGAATATAGCGTTGGCGCTTCAACGGTTATGTTTTCCACAATGTCACCGCCTGAGCCACCCTCCTCTGACGCACCGCCGCGTATTTTTGTAGGATTTGCAAACTGTACGGTGTAATTATAGCCCTTTTCTGCCTTGTCTATGCCAAGTGCCGTAATAAATCCTATATCGTTAGGTTCTTCGCCTACGCACGAGGTTAAAACAAGCGGCAATGTGAGTATAACAAACAGTTTAATAATATGCTTCATATAATTTCCCCCGTTATCTTGTAGCTTTAAATTGTTTCACGTGAAACAATGCCCCTATTATTACGGGAATTGCAAATGCAGGGATATATACCCATCGGTTTATTGCCCCATCCCAGAAAATGGCGTCATTGAGCGAATCAGGGAGCAGTGCAACGCCTACGAGTGCTATAGTTATGGGAGCACAGAGCGGTTTTACGTGGTGCAAACCAAAGCTTTCACGCCACGTTTCGCCTAAAACCGCAAGATACATTGAGCTGTAAAGCAGTATTGATATTGACCATATAAACTGAAAGACCGTTTCAAGTCTTGAGAAGAAGTCGCTTAGATTTATCAGCCGTTCAAGCTGATATATCGGCACTATAAATTCTGACGATGCCGGGTAGGCATAGCACATCCCATAAGCTAAAAATATCAAAATTGCACATACTCCACCGATTATAATTGATTTATTCCCTGCCCCTTTCCAGTCATCGGGGTCCTTTGCAAACGGAATGAGGATATTTAACATCAACAAATCCGAAAATATCGACATTACAGACAGACTGCCCTTTATAAGTGATATAGCGCCGTTACCGAAAATCGGGAGCAGATTGCCGCCCTTTATATCAGGAAGGAGCATTATAATAAATGATGCGAACACAACACCTGCTATAGGTATAAAAATCTGATGAACTCTTGCTATAGCCTCTATACCGCACCACGAGCCGTAAATTACAGTTATTACAAACGCCGCAGTTATGAACTCGACATACGTTTTTTGTAAAAGTACAAGGTGTATTATTTCGGGAAAAATCCGCAGTATGCTTATAAAATTAAGCGACAGCACCAAAAACACGCAAAGCCCCGTTATTGTCCGCAACATCACACCGCCAAGCTTGTACGATATATCTATCACGTTACTTTTTGCACAATATAGCCGTTTTATAAGGCAGAACAAACCAAACGATACCGCCGTTGCCGCAATCCCTGCCATCCACGCAGAATTTGCGCATATCATAAATATATTTCGGGGAAACGTCATAATCATTTTTAAGACGATTGCGTTTATCATTACAGACGAAAGTTGTTTTTTAGTCAGCACCGTTAGTCCCCCATTTTGTTTTTTACTCGCCATTTACGGCTTATTTTAGGCTCGGATACATCGTCCTCGGTTTTTAAAAAGCCCGGTCGCTTTTCCCTCTTTGTAATTCCGTTTATAAAGACCGCCAAATTCATTGCATCCTTTTTAACTCCCAACGGTGGTGAAAGAAACGGTATTCCGAAGCTTTCAGCCGAGCCGATATACAATGCGTATATGACAATTCCCATAGCTATGCCGAAAAATCCAAATCCTGCGGCAAGAAATATAAACGCAAGCCTTAAAATCCTGTACGTCCACCCCAACGTATAATCAGCTGTCGCAAATGAGCCAATACC
>JAQXXM010000084.1 GCA_029226065.1 Clostridiales bacterium | reverse complement strand
CGTATATGTTGTTCCGCCCATAACTACCTTGTAATCACCGTCTTGAGTTTGATCAACGCTTGTTACAAAGCCGCCGACATTCCAGCCGGGTGCAATCAGATGCACATCGCCTGTAACAACACCGTATTTGGGGATTGGATTCTGTGTAGGATGATAGTCCACAGTAAGATTTATCTTCGGATTTTCATCCTGATAATAGTCATTGAAACTCTCCCAACGCATTGTCTTAACTTTTAATTCTCCGTCTATCTGATAAATAAGAATCATTGTAGCATTATTCATATAGAATCCGCCGTATCCCAACTGATCGTTGGCGCTGTTCATGTTTAATGATGTAGTATTTGTCAAATACTCAACGGGTTCGATTTTAACAACCACATCGTCTGCGTTTATAGTGAACTTAAGGAATCCCTTACCGTTAAGGTCTGACTGAACGCTCTGTGCATATTCAAAAGAGAGTGAGCCTGTATTAAGCTTCTTCTTAACCTTATGTTCAACAATCTCGTTGCCAGAACCGGGACCTGTAATAGGAATAATCTTTATTCCTCTGTCCTCACCGTTATCCTCTACCCAAGCTTTTTTAACAATACCGTACATTGTTTTTACAGTATCGTACTCGGGAACGTCTTTGACATAACGTATCTCGCATTTATCGTCGATATATGCCTCAACGTATGTCGGTGGTCTTAATGTAAAGCCCGGCTCATATCTCATCAGATATCTGTTGTAGCTGTAAACGTTATCGCTGACATTGTAGTGTAAGTCAGCAATTTTTACAGTAGAAGAACCGTAGCTCTTTATTTCGCCGACAGCCTTTCTTGAAGATGCAACAACAAGCATTGAAGTTTCGTCTTCATTTGACCAGTAGTCGAAAACCATGTTCTTACTAAGGTCGTCAAGAGTTTTTTCACGGCCGTCAATGACAACAGTCACATCATTAACTGAAGCAATGTCACCTGAAACGAGGTCGTTTACTGCACCCTGTGTATAAGAGAGCTTTGTGCCTGTGAATGTCTTTAACAAGCCACCCTCTGTAATTGGGTAGATATTAAGCTGAGTAATCTCATTGTCATAGCCTAAAACCTTTACGAATGTACCACAGATGGGGTAAGCCCTGTTCTCTGTAGCTTCATCGGCGTAGAACGCAATAACGTCATCTGACACATCATATTCCTCGCCTGAGTTATAGAATGTCATTGTATCAAGCTGGTCGATGAAATAGTTTATTGACTGATTCTTGTTTTTATTAACTGTGTAGACATAATCCCAGAACACGAAGCCCTTACCTGATACCTTAACGTAGCAGATAGCGTTTTCATTATTAATAAAAACTAAATGGGTGCCTGCACTTACACGGTCATAATCTAAGCTCTCTGAAGCATAGTACTCAACTGTGTCGCCATTTTCACGGACATAGATTTTATTTTCTTTCTTGTTTACCTGAACGATTTCAACACGTTTCTTAGTCATTTTGAAATACTTATTCAGAACGGTTGTACCGTCGCTCTTGTAGCTATCGCCGGAATACTGCATAACCTCTACATCAAGAAGGTCTGACAGCAAAACTGCCGCAGCATTTCTTGTAAGATTATCTTTCTCCCCTGCTGTAATGTTAGCGTTCAAATTCTCCGAGCTTGCAACGCTCATCACATCGTTCATATCAAGGACCTGCTTGTAGCCTGCAAATACGAGAGCCGCATTTAGAGCATCTCTGTAGTTGATAAGCTGAGTACGTCCGAGTGTAGAATCAATAAGTCCCATACCTCTTGCCATTTCAAAGGTATCATCGTTGTTTTTTGTCTCAGGGTTTGAGAACTTTAGAAGCGTAGCAATATAATCGCCGGCTGTTAAAGCATTTCCCTCTAAGGTGATGCCAACGGCTGAAAGACGAGCATAAGCGTCTTCAACCACATCAGCCTTCACCTGGGGCTTTACGTCGTCATTTGCAGCAAGTGCTGTCATGGAAAATGACGACATCATCATAACAAGCCCTAATATTAATGAAATTATACGTTTCATATATTCCTCCTGTTGTTATCCTATTAATATAGCAATTACCTTAGCTGCTGCAGCTCTTGTAACGGCATCGCGCGGTCCGAAAGCACCGTTTTCATAACCGTCTATAACACCTGCTTCTTTAAAGAGGTTTATAGCCTCCTTAGCATAGTCTGCAATCTCATCAGAATCTGTGAAGTCTGAGAGATCGTATTTTTTATCAAGCATTATACTCTTTTTGTCTGCAACATTTTTAAGCATAGTACACATATCCTGGCGTGAAATTTCAGCGTTGGGAGCGAATGTGCCATCTCCCATACCTGAAACGATACCAAGAGATGCACAAGCGTCAACTGCTTCTTTATACCATGCGTCATCTGCTACGTCATCAAATGAAGCTGAGCCGTTTCCTACAAGTCTGAAAGCGCTCTTAAGCATTGTAACAAACTCTGCTCTTGTAACGCTCTGTGACGGACGGAAAGTACCGTCATCATAACCGTTAAGAACTTTCTTGTCGATTAACTTATCAATGTAATCGTATGCCCAATGCTCTGCTGTAACGTCAGAGAATGATGTCTTTGTAGGAGTTGTAGGAGTAGTAATAGCACCTGACGGTCTCTGTCCGCCGAACTCTGTACCTGACGCATCCCACTTATCGTTGTTGGGCTTTGAAATTACACCGCTTGATGAATTGCCTGATGATTCACTGCCCTTAACCGTTACGCTCTTAGATGCCTCACTGATATCAATACCGATTTCTTCAGCCGCACGTGCAAGAGAAGCATTATAAATTCTGCCCTCTGCCTTAACTGAAGCTGGACCTGTGCTGCCTGCCTTAACGGGTACAGTGATAATCGGTGTATCGCAGTTTAATGCGCCTACAACATCAGCTGTAATTGTTAGCTTTTTACTGCTCTCGTCGTATGACACCTCTGCATTTTCAAGACAATCTGCCAATGTCAGGTCAGAAACCTTAGTACCCTGGATGATTGATGCATTGCCTGTTGTGCTTAAAACAACATTTAGCTTGTTGAACTTATCTGATGATACAGCTATATCCTTAACGCTTACATAAGCCTTGAAGCTGCTGCTTGTGCGAGCTGTATCGGTTGTCACGTCAAATACGTTAATCTTCTCGCCTGTCCATGTCATAGCAAGGCCTCTTACCGCATTGAACGAAATTTCCTCGCTTACCTCTGCACCGTTAGCATCTGTAACACCGCTGATTTTTACAGTGTATGTACCGTTTTCGTCAAGCTGAGAAGCAAGAACGATTTTTGGAACATTGTTTTCACCAAGAGCAGTTATAGCCGGAACTTCGTTTCCGTCAACATCAAGAACCTTAATAGAAACATTTTCGCCTGATAACGAAGTCTCGTTAAAGCCTGCCGATGTTGTGATAGCTATAGCAGTCTCGTCATTTGTAAGATTATATCCGTCATAAGGATTGCCGTCTTTATTTACAAGGTTACCGGTTGCAGTGTACTTGCCTATCATAACCTCGTCAACTAAAATATCAGCAACATCGCCTGTAGTCGCATAATCGCCGACTATACAAACGTCTGTAGCTTTCTTAATGTCAAATTCCAAAGGTCTTGCCTGGTTGTTTGCCAAATATTCAACATCTTTGGGAAGTGCCGAAATAGGAACTTCAACAACTGTCCATCTGCCTGTTTCCTTAACATAGTCTGCAATAGGAACAGCTGAATATGCCGGTTTAGCACCTGGCCCTGACGGAATGTATGAAAGACCTACCTGAAGATTTTGAAGGTCTGCATTTTTAGGTATGTACATACCTACAAGGATAACGCCACCTGCAGTAGAAACGCTGTCAGCTAATGCCGGACCGCGGAACATAATTGCTCCCTTGCGGATAGCCTCCAAGTTAACGTCTAAGCTCTCAGTGCCGTAGCCTACATCTGAACCTGATATAGTATCATAAGACGCATAGTCCGTATTAATCGTTACACCTCTGGTAGCGCCGTCATTGTAATAATCACGAACTGTCTGAAGCTCAGCCTTTTTCTCATAAACTCTTGTATGAGCTGATTTCACAGACTCATTACCCTCTGCTGTTAAAGCTGTAACCTCAACTGTGTGAATATCGTTTTTAACAAGAGGCTCACTAAGTGTATATGAATTAGTATCGCTTGTATCAAACTCACTGCCGTCTACATATAGCTTATAGCTTGCGGCAAACTCCGGTGCTGTCCAAGTAAATGTGCCGTTGTTATATGCAAGATTCTCAGGTTCATATACGTATGCTGCAAAAACCTCACCGCTTACCTTGTATGACGGCTTATAGCCCTCCATGGTAGCGCAAATTTCGTATGTATAATTTGTATTAGGCTTGATATCTGTGTCTTTGTATGTACGTACCGACGGATCACGCTCTGCTATAACTTTACCGTCACGGTAAATTATATAACCGCTCGGCTCACCAAATTCCGGAGCATCCCATGTACAGTTTACTGCAAGCTCACTGCCGCCTACGTTTGCAAACACAACATTCTCAGGCACGCCGATAGCAGGAACATACACGTTATCTAACTTAACAAAGTCTGTGTACTTACCGTACAAACACTTACCGCGAACCTTATATGAGTAGTAGCTGTCATTTGTAAGACCTGTGTCTGTATACTCTGTTGTCTCGCCATCAACTGTGCCGACAAGCTCATCGCCTCTATAGATTTCGTACTCTGTCATTGTATTTTTAGATGCAGTCCAGTTCAATGTAACCTGACCGCTTCTTACGTCAGCGTCAATAAGGTCTGTGGGAGCTTCAACATCAGAAACGATATACATATCTCCAACCTGAATTGCGCCCTCACCGGTCTTTCTTGCAACGCCGATACCTGATAATAATATAAGCTCTGCATTCTTCTCATATTCAGCGCCGCCGTTACAAAGCTCTACACCATTTGCAACAAACTCTGAAAGCGGAATTTCAACCCTCTGCATCTCGCCGGGTGTTGTGTAATAATCACTAAGCGGAACACCCACTGCATTGCCTACGTTATCGTTTACTTTCTGGGGCATTGATGCAAGTGTTATATAATAATCATCTGCACTCTCTCCCTCGGGAACGAGAACGTCTGCATATACGTATGCTCTATCTTTATACGATTTAAGATTCATTGTAGCATTGTTTACAGTAATATCTCTGTATGCTACTGCTGTCTCGTTTTCGGGAACATTAAATGTAATAGTCTCATTTTCTCCTGCTGTGCTTACAGCTGTTGCTGTGCCGTTAGGCTTTGTTGTGAATGTCTTTGTCTCACACTCACCGTTTAATGCCTTTAATAACAGAGCATCTCTTTCTCCCTTACCGCCATGGTAAACAGAAGAACGTATATTATCAAAAGCAAAAACAATAGGCATATCGAGAACCTTAGTAGGATTTGACTCCATACGGAAGGAAATTGAATTTATTTGTTCAACCGTACCGGGTAAAAGAGCGTTATCGTTTCCTGTATCAACCTGATTATACAGAGCCTTGAAATGCTGTTTCTGTGCGGGATAGCCAGAGTTACGAATATTAACTTCAATTGTCTGCTGTCCGTTATACTCCTCATCCTCCGTGTCGACGATTATTTCGTAACGAACAAATTTCTTAGCAAAATCCACCCATGAATGCCAGTCTGAATTTGCAAAACAAATTGCTCCAAGACCGTAGTCTTTGAAAATAAAGCCTGAGTTTGTTTCTTTGCCGTTACTTACATATTGCGCTGTGCTTCCGGAAACACCTGCAGTTGTAGTTTTTATATACGACTGAACATTGTTACTGGCACCGCCGGCACCTATATCTACGTATATATCTGCGGAGAAGGTGTATATATCGCCTTTTTCCATTGTCTTATTCACAGGCAAGCCGATGGAAACGACTTTGCCGTCTCTTACCTGCGAACAAGTGAATACAAGAGCCTCATCGCCAGCTTGTTTGCTTTCATCATAGAGAGATGCGTCTTGAACACTGGTCTCGAGTTTATCAGTTGTGTTTACTGTTAGAGGACCTAATCTCCAGTTAGACCATGCACCGTGCCAGCCGGGAAGGTCACGTGCTGATATGCCGTAGTATAAGCCATCAATCAAACCATCATCTGCCGGCGCTGCCTGCACAGTATGTGCAGGCAATATAAATGTGTTTGCCAGCAAAGCAAAAGAAAGGACTGATGTAAATATTTTTTTTGAAAATTTCATATCTTCACTCCTATTTTTGTTTTGTTTAGGGGCTGTTGCATTTAGCGCAGACCGTTCAAAGGCTTAAAAT
>JAQXXM010000083.1 GCA_029226065.1 Clostridiales bacterium | reverse complement strand
CACAAGGTTTAAAGATGTTAAAAAAGCAGGATTTGCACCGATGATGCACGGATTTATCATTTCTGCATTGGTAGTAATTGTTGCGATTGGTGTAGAGTGGTGTATGGGATTAGTATAAAAGATGTAAAAAAGTGGAACAGTCATATGGGGATGCGAAAAAATAGTGCAGAACGGACGAAAACCGCCGAATAGCAAGGCTATGAGGGTTATCCCGCAGTGTACGCGGGTACTCCAGGGACGGTTTTCGTTCGTAGTTTGATGGCATATAAAAAGAAATCTGAAAACGTCAGATTACTTCAAAAGCAACTGCTTTAACAGTGTTTTTTTAAATTATTTATATTAAAATATAGATAATTTTGCCGTCAAACGATCGGTACTGTTTTTTTACATCCCCTTTTTCTTGCTTTTTTGTAGGCTGTGTTATACTGTGATTAAAAGGAGATAGATACGTTATGAGCGACTATATTGAAATAGACAACTTAATAGTTTTCGCAAATCATGGAGTGTTTAGTGAAGAGAAGACGATGGGTCAACGATTTATGATTTCATTGAAGCTTTATGCAGATATTTGCGTTGCAGCAACTACGGATGAAATCTCACATTCTATAAACTATGGCGAGGTGTGTGAGTTTGTGACTGATTTTACAAAGACACATCGTGCCAAGCTTATTGAAAAAGCGGCACAGGATATTGCGTATGCATTGCTTGACAAATATGAACTGTTGAAAAAAGTAGAAGTACAGCTAAAAAAGCCGTGGGCGCCAATTGGTTTGCCTCTTGATAATGTACTTGTAAACATAGCGAGAAGCAAGAATATTGTATATATAGGCTTAGGCTCAAATATGGGTGATAAGAAAGCATATCTTGACTTTGCAATTGATGAAATAAATAAGCATCCCCGATGTAAAGTTTTAAGTGTTTCTGATTATATTCTTACAAAACCCGTAGGAGATGTAGTACAGGACGATTTTCTTAATGCGTGTGCAAAGATTGAGACGGTATTACCGCCTGATGCTTTACTCGCAATGTTAAATCGTATAGAAGAGCAGGCAGGTAGAGAACGTATAGTACATTGGGGACCACGTACGCTTGATTTGGATATTCTTCTTTACGGTGATGAGGTTATTGACAGCGAAAAATTAACAATACCGCATAAGGAGATGGCAAAACGTGCATTTGTATTAAAGCCTTTGACGCAGATTGCGCCGTATGCATATCATCCTGTAAAGAGAAAGTACGTATGCGAACTGCTGGAGGAATTACAATGATTACACCCGATTATTATCCACAATTTCGTTGTATAGGCAGAGAATGTAAGAACAACTGTTGTTGCGGTGAGTGGGATATTGAAGTTGATGATGAAGCTATGGAGCGTTTTAATGCGATTAGCGGTGAATTTGGAAAACGTGTACGTAAGGCTGTAGACAGTAACAATGTATTTATACGAAAAAATGGGAGATGCCCTCTGCTGTCTGATGACGGACTTTGTGAAATGGTACTCAATGGAGAGGAACTTTGTACTGTATGTGACGAGTACCCTCGTTTTACAACATATTACGGAGATTATATTGAAAGAGGTATATCTGTATCATGCGAGGCTGCGACAAAAATAATCCTTGACAATAAAGAAAAAGTAAAATTCACAGGTGATACCGGAGAATGTACTGATGATATTTTTAGTTTGCTGATTTCTGCGCGTACAAAATTATTTGAAATTTTACAGGACAGAACAACAGATATAGCTAAGAGGATAAGACTTGCTTTGGATTACGGCGTTGCGTTACAGAACAGGATTAATAATAATGATTACGAAGAGTTTGCATACACCCCAAAAGATGCAAACCACAATAATGTTAGCACTGATGAGCTGTTTAAGGCGTTAGAAATGCTTGATACCTTGAGTGATGATTGGTGCGATATACTGTCAAAATATGATAGTTTTAATGTCACAGACGAAATAAAGACAGAACAGTTAGCAGTGTATTTTGTGTACCGTTATTTTCTGAGGGCTGTGTATGACTGCGATGCTATATCAAAACTGAAATTGATGGCTATAAGCGTAATTACTATCGTTTGCCTTACAAATGTTTGCGGTGATATTTATGAAAGTGCAAGACGATACTCGATTGAAGTTGAACATAATGAAGAAAATATAGATTTGCTTTACGATGAATTTCTTTTTAATGACGATTTGGATTTAAACCACATATTAGGAATGTTATCTGCATAAACTAATCACGAGGTGATATATTTATGTGGAAAAAAATAAAGCCGTATGTATTTTCTGTAATAATAGCACTTGCGGTAGGCGGACTCTCGTCAATACTGACACGAAACAATATGGAAGTATATAATAATATAAATCGACCGCCGTTAGCCCCGCCAATGATTTTATTCCCGATAGTGTGGTCAATTCTGTTTATCCTTATGGGTATCAGCAGTGCCATAGTATGGGTAAAACGCAAAGATAATTCCGATGCTGCAATTGATGCTCTAAAAACGTATGCATTACAGCTTATTGTGAATTTTTTCTGGACAATAATATTTTTTAATATGCAGGCGTACTTGTTTGCGTTTATATGGCTGTTGCTATTGTTGGTTTTAATTATTATAATGATAGTGCAATTTAAAAAGATTAGTCCTCTTGCGGGGGATCTGCAAATTCCGTATGCCTTATGGGTTGCCTTTGCAGGGTATCTGACATTGATGATTTATATTTTAAACAGATAAAGAACAATAAGCATCTGATAAATTTCAAATCTCTATAAAGCGAAAAATACCGCGATATATTGTCGAAAACTAACATTAAGAGGGTAAAAAAGGGGGATATAGGTAGACAAAATGCACTAAGATAAAAAAAGTTAAAAAAAAGTGTTGACAAAAGGGAATAGATGTGGTAAACTGATATAGCTGTCGATGAGACAGGGATGTACATTGAAAAATGAACAGTGTGAGTTCTTGAAAGTGTATGAA
>JAQXXM010000082.1 GCA_029226065.1 Clostridiales bacterium | reverse complement strand
GTTTCTCTTGAAAAAACGGGCAAAACACAGATTGTGGCACTCGATAAAACGGGAACGATAACGCAAGGAGAACCAAGAGTAACAGATATAATTACTGCAAGCGGCAGAAGTGAAAAGGAGCTTTTGTCTATCGCTTATGCGTTAGAGAAAAAAAGCGAGCATCCGTTGGCGCGGGCAATCACTCAAAAGTCGGAGCAGGAAGGCTTGGTAGTCAGTGAGGTAGAGCAGTTCAAAGCCTTACCCGGCAACGGACTTACCGCATCCCTTGACGGTGCTATCATAATTGGCGGAAACTATAAATTTATCAGCGAACAAATCCCTGTGCCTGATGAAGCAAAAGAAAAATCCGAGCATCTCTCGGAAGAAGGAAAAACACCGTTATTCTTTGCTTGCGACGGAGCATTTATCGGAATTATCGCCGTTGCTGACATTATCAAAGAGGATAGTCCGCAGGCGATAAAAGAAATGCAGAATATGGGTATCTATGTGGTGATGCTTACAGGCGATAACGAGCGTACAGCTAAAGCAATCGGGGCGAATGCCGGTGTTGATGAAGTCATTGCCGGTGTGCTACCCGATGGAAAGGAAAGCGTAATACGCAAGCTTAGGGGAAAAGGAAATGTTATTATGGTCGGTGACGGTGTCAATGATGCTCCGGCACTTACAAGTGCCGATATCGGAATTGCCATTGGTGCCGGTGCAGATGTTGCGATTGATGCAGCAGATGTTGTACTGATGAAAAGCCGTCTGTCAGATGTTCCTGCGGCAATCCGTTTGAGCCGTGCAACGCTGCGAAACATTCACGAAAATCTGTTTTGGGCATTTATCTATAACGTTATCGGCATTCCTTTGGCAGCCGGAGTATTTATCAGTGTGCTCGGCTGGCAGTTGAACCCCATGTTTGCGGCGGCGGCAATGAGCCTGTCAAGCTTCAGCGTAGTAACCAACGCACTGCGATTAAATTTCTTCCGAATGTATAACCCCAAAAGAGATCGCAAAATTAAGGATAAATTAAAAATTAAAAAGGAGACAAAAACAATGGAAAAGACACTAAAAATTGAAGGTATGATGTGCGGACATTGTGAGATGCACGTAAAAAAAGCACTTGAAGCACTTGATGGTGTGGAAAATGCTGAAGTCAGCCACAAGACAGGAACGGCTGTTTTAACGCTGGCAAAAGAGATTTCTGATGATGTTTTGAAAAAGGCTGTTACCGAGCAAGGCTATCAGGTTACGGATATTCAATAACTAACTGTTCCGCAATGAAAAAGCGTAATAATTGCATCACAGCCAACACCCCCGGGATTGGGGATAGTTGGAGGATGCGTTATTACGCTTTTATTGTATATTTGTTTTAAGTTTATCAAAATAGCTTTCGGGATCGGGACAACACATAAATCCGCTCATAATTGCCGCACCATTTGCACCTGCAGTAACAGATTTTGCGATATTGTCTGCATTAATACCGCCTATAGCGTAAACAGGGAGCGGTGACTGTGTTGAAATATCATTTAAAAAAGCGATACCTCTGGGCGGTACACCCTTTTTACATTCGGTAGTAAAAACGTGGCCGGCTGTTATATATGAAGCACCAAGTCTGTGTGCTTTTAATGCATCATCTGTGCTGTGGCACGATGCACCAACCTCGCTGAAATCGCATAGTTCAGAAGAGGATTGTAAAAGACTTAGCGGCAAATGTATAGCATCGGCACGCAGTTTGCGGGCAACATCTGTATAAGTGTGCAGAATACACCTTGCATTATGTTTTTTGCAAATATCAAGGACCTGTTCAGCTAACTTGAGATACTCAGACTCGTCCAAATCTTTTTCACGCAGTATTATTCCCTTTAGCGGCAGTTTTGCAATTTGTTCAATTCGAGATAGAAAATCACCTTTGCAAATATGCCTGTTCGTAACACATAAAATATCAAATTTACTCATACGTATATATAATCATTTAGTACAGGCTGAAGCCCCTCGTCGGATATATCCTGATACATCTTATCAAGACTACGGTTATCGTTTATTTCAAACTGTTCGTCACCGCCCTCTGCACCGTCATCCTCTCCTGTATATTTACTCTGATGGTCGCCCACACCTGTAGACACACCGGCAGAAACCTTTGTTGCGGCAATTTTAACTATTCCGTCTCTGAATTTGCTGCTCTCTCGTGATGATACCGTAATTCCCGCAAAAGGCAGAAATATGCGGTAAGCGCATATAATCTGACATAATTGCTTCTCGTGTACATCAAGAGGATTTATTTTGTTATTGTTTATAATCGGTCTTAATCTTGGACAGGACAGAGATATTTCTGCGTGAGGGTACTTACGCTGTAAATAGTATGCGTGAAGTGCTGTTGCCAATGCGTCCTTGCGGAAATCGGAAAGACCTAACAGTGCTGAAAACGCAACACCTCTCATTCCGCCCATAAGTGCACGTTCCTGTGCATCAAAACGGTATGGCCATACACGCTTATGTCCCATCAAATGCAATGTTTCGTATTTGTCTGTATCGTACGTTTCTTGAAAAACCGTAACGTAATCTGCACCGCACTCGTGCAAATACCTGTATTCATCAGTGTTCACAGGATATATTTCAAGCCCTACAGATCTGAAATATTTTGAAGCTGTCTTGCAAGCTTCACCGATATATTCAATATCGCTTTGTGTACGGCTCTCGCCTGTTAAAATCAGTATCTCCTCCATACCGCTGTCAGCTATGATTTTCATTTCACGTTCAATCTGATTTTGGTCAAGCTTCATTCTTTTTATGTTATTGTAACAGTTAAAACCACAATAAACACAGTAGTTATTGCAATAGTTGGCGATATATAGAGGAGTGAAAATATATACGGTATTTCCAAACCGTTTCCTTGTTTCAAGCTGTGCCCGCTGTGCTATCCTTTCCAAAAATGGCTCTGCGGCAGGGGAAAGCAATGCTTTTAAATCCTCTACGGAACAGGTTTCATGCTCCAGTGCGGTCAAGACATCTTTCTCTGTGTATTTTGAATAATCATATCCGTCCATTTCTGTCATAACTTTTCTGCATATATCTGATTTTATCTGTTCCATACCAGGCATATATTCCATGTGGTTTGTTCTTGATGACGGATCTGTTTCAAGTAAATGCTTTTTCTTAAGAGCTGATTCTGATAAAAACTCCGAATCAACAAAAAAATTGTTTTCCATTGCTTTTCTCCTTAGTCATGCAGAAATCCCGTCAAAGGGTCTGATGCAGACGCACCGCGTTGCAGAACACGCCCCGGACCTGAAAGGTACGCTTTTCTTCCTGACTCTATGGCAAGTCTGAATGCTGATGCCATAAGCGGTAGGTCACCTGCTGTAGCTAATGCTGTATTTGCCATAATAGCGGACGCTCCCATTTCCATTGCTTCACACGCTTGAGATGGTCTGCCTATTCCTGCATCGACAATAATGGGTAAATCTGACTCGTCTATTAATATTTGTATAAATTCCTTTGCAGCCAGCCCTTTATTTGAGCCTATTGGTGCGGCAAGGGGCATAATGCACGATGCACCCGCTTTTTCCAACGCACGTGCCGCATACAAATCAGGGAACATATACGGCATTACTACAAACCCTTCATCGGCGAGAATATGTGTTGCCTTTATTGTTTCATCGTTATCAGGGAGTAGATATTTGCTGTCACGCATAATTTCGATTTTTACAAAATCACCGCAACCGATTTCCCTCGCAAGACGTGCAATACGCACTGCCTCATCGGCATTTCTTGCACCTGATGTATTTGGCAACAGTGTAACACCCTTTGGTATATAGTCGAGGATATTCTCTGTTTCTTTTGTATTTGCACGACGCAGTGCAAGTGTAATAATCTCTGCCCCGGCATGCTTTACAGCCGCTTCAATAAGGCTTAAAGAGTATTTCCCCGAGCCAAGAATAAATCGGGAGCTGAACTCTTTCCCTCCTAATACAAATTTATCGTCAGTATTCATTAGTAATTCCTTCTTTCGGTTGTATTTCTAAAAATGCATAATATTAATCATTTATATTATATTATATATTTTTTTATTAAAAAATGCAATACCTTTTTAAAAATACAGAAAAAATAGTGAATTGTATATTATCTCTTGGAAAGAATATTGACAGCAGTAATGCATTGTGATAAAATAAATACATAAGGATACCGAGCCTTCGGAAATTGCACTAAATGAAAGGGAATTAGTTATGTATAAATACGAAACACATTTGCACACTTATCCCGTCAGTGGGTGTGCACACTGTTCTGTAAGGGAAAATCTTGAATTTTATAAAGAAAAAGGTTACGACGGTGTGTTTATAACAAATCATTTCCTTGACGGAAATATAAATGTTGATTTTAATAAGAGCTATAAGGACAAGCTTGATTTTTATTTCTCAGATTATGAAAAAGGCGTTGAGATAGGCAAAGAAATAGGAATTAAGGTGTTTTTGGGCGTAGAAATGTCGTATCGAGGCACGGATTTCTTGATATACGGACTTGATAAGTCGTGGTACTATGAAAATCCGAATATTATGGATATGAAAAAAAGTGATGAGCTTAGGTATCTGATGAATAATGGTGCCTATGTTGTTCAGGCACATCCATACAGAGAAGCAAATTATATTGACCATATACGGTTATTTCCGAGATGTGTAAATGCAGTTGAGGTTATTAATAGCAGTCAGGATAATTTTATGAATGAAATGGCGAAAATATATGCAAAGCACTATGGACTTAAGGTAACGGCGGGTTCGGATAACCACCGAGGCGGCAAGGTACAGGTCCTGGCAGGTATGATGAGCCAACGGCCGATTAAAGACGAACACGATTTTATTGATTGCGTGGAAAATGAAACATTGCAAATTTTTGAAATGGAGAATAATGTCTGACACATCCCATAACTATCCAAATTTTGAGAATTTTAAATCCGTATTTCTCTACAGGCTGATTTTACTGCCTTTACAGAAATACGGATTTTAATATAATTTTATGTAAATCAACAATGAGGTTTACGCAAAATGAGGGGCTCTCCCATATTTGTGGACATTTTATATTGCAATTTCTATGTATACATTTCAATTATATATTGCTTGCATTTTTATTCACTGTGTGCTACAATGTATGCTAAGGGGTGAATACATTGTATTATGTATATATTCTAAGATGTGAGGGCGGCTCTCTTTATACAGGTATTACGACAGATGTAAAAAGACGGTTTTGTGAGCATATATGCGGCGGGATAAAAGGTGCAAAATATACGAAAATTCACAAGCCGCTATGCATTGAGGCGGCGTTTGAAGTGGCTGATAAATCCGATGCACTAAAGCTTGAGGCGAGAATTAAAAAGCTTACAAAAAAAGAAAAAGAAATTCTGATAGCTGATAAGAGTGATATTTCTGTCCTGTGTGACATAGAAATAAAACCGATTTCCGTATAACTATTGAAAATTAGAAAAAAATAGTGTATAATAGTGAGTAAATATACGAAAACACTATAATTTATGATGATACTTGCGGTAGAATGGAGACCGATTATGAATATGAAAAACATTGCTGTTTTAGCAAACACAACAAAAGAAAAAAGTATTGCAACAGCTGAAAGAATTGCGGATTTTTTGGTGGGTAAGGCTTGTCTGTATACGACTGATGATTGCAGAATAAGTGATAAATACGATGTGACGTATATGTCACAGAATGAAATATATAACGCTGTAGATATTGCGATCGTGATAGGCGGAGACGGAACATTGCTCAGATATGCAACGCCATGTGCAAAGGCGAAAGTGCCTGTTCTTGGTATCAATCTCGGAACAGTGGGCTTTTTGACAGAGGTTGAGCTTGATGATATTGAAACATCCCTTACTGCACTTCTTTGCGATGAGTACATAAAGGAAGAACGTATGCTTCTAAAAGCGTGCATAAACGATAATGAAACATACCACGCTTTAAATGATATTGTAGTTGCCAAACGTGACCACGAACAGCTTATTCATGTGGATTTGTACGCAGGTGGTGAGCTTGTATATCACTACAAGGCAGACGGCTTGATTATAGCAACTCCCACAGGTTCTACGGGATATTCCATATCGGCAGGCGGACCTGTTGTTGATCCTAAAATGGATTTGTATGTTGCAACACCTATTTGCGCACACATGTTGTTGGCACGAAGTACAGTATTGCCGGCAGATAAAGAGCTTGTAATACGTCTATGCAAAAACGATGCAATAATTTCGGCAGACGGCGAATTTAATCGCAGTTTAACAAATGAAGATGTTATACGCATTTCAAAATCAAACTATAAATTTGAACTTATTAAAATAGGAAAAACAAGCTTTTATAATACGCTTATTAATAAGCTTTCGTAATTGAGGTGTACTGTGAAAAATAAAAGACAAACTAAGATAATGAACATTCTTAAAAATCAACAGGTTCATACGCACGATGAACTTATTGATGCGCTTGATGCAGAGGGTGTAAAGGTTACGCAGGCAACTGTTTCAAGAGATATAAAAGAACTTGGAATTGTAAAAGTACCGGCATCTGACGGCAGTTCGATATATTCCGTACCCGAAACAGCATCGGAGTCGCATAAAAGCAGAGTGAATATGGTTTCCGATTCGGTAAAATGTGTAAACAGTGCGATGCATACCATTGTTATTAATACATTTCCCGGTATGGCATCTGCAGTTGCGGCGGCTATTGATTCAATGTCTTGTGATGAAATTTTAGGCTCTGTTGCGGGTGATGACGCTATTATTGTAATTACAAAATCACCCGAATTGGCAAAAGAGGTTGAGAAGAAAATCAAAGCAGCGTTCAGAATGGTATGAGGAAAGTAAAATGCTTGAACAATTAACGATAAAAAATGTAGCGGTAATAGATAAATTAAGCGTGGAGTTCAAGTCTGGGCTTAGCGTACTGACAGGCGAGACAGGTGCGGGAAAGTCGATTATTATTGACTCAATTAATATGATACTCGGCGACCGCGCAAAAAAAGAACTTGTGCGTCGTGGTACGGATTTTGCGTATGTTGAGGCGGTTTTTGAAATGACAGAGCCTGTGCGTGAAATATTTGACGAAAACGATATTGATACAGATGATGACAGCATAATTATAACACGCAAAATAACAGCGGACGGAAAGAGCAGTGCGAGGATAAACGGCAGTGCCGTTACTCTTAACACGTTAAGAGATGTATCGGATATGCTTATAAATATTCACGGTCAGCACGATAATCAGGCATTATTAACTCCACACAAGCACATAATGTTCCTTGACAGCTTTGCAAAGGTTGAGAATGAAAAGGCAATATATAAAGAAGCGTTTGATAAGCGTAACGCAATACAAAAAGAGTTAACAAAGCTTGAAACCGATGTAGGCGAAAGAATGCAGAGGATAGATCTTTTGTCGTATCAGGTCAATGAAATTACAGCGGCAAATCTGCGTGACGGCGAAGAAGAGGAGCTGCTAAAACAACGGAAAGTTCTTGAACGTGCCGAGGAAATAAATGAATGTACATCACTTGCGGTAAGTGTGTTGTATGATTCTGAAACAGGAGCATCGGCATACGATATGATAAGTGATGCACAATCGGCTGTTGAAAAAATTGCAGATGTAAGCAGTGCAATGAGCGAGGTCTATGATTTAATCACGACAGCAATGTATTCTATTGAGGAGGCGGCACGTACGATACGTGATTTCGGTGCAGGGATAGAATATGACGAACAAGCTCTTGCAGAGGTAGAGGAACGACTTGATTTAATTAACAGATTAAAACGAAAATACGGCGCAACAGTGAGTGATGTTATTGCGTACGGAGAAAAGGCAAAAAAAGAGCTTTCGGATATAGAAACAAGCGACGAGCGTACAGAAAAGCTCAGATACGAACTTGAATTAGCTGAAAAGGAACTTAAAGCAACTGCAAAGACTTTGTCTCAATTAAGAAAAAAAGTAGCAATCCAATTGCAAAATGACATTGAAACAGCCCTCCATGAACTGAATATGGAAAAGGCAAGATTTTGCGTTAGTGTAGAGCCAAAACCGTATTCATCGGACGGAGCTGATGCTGTAGAATTTCTGATAAGCACGAACCCAGGTGAGGACTTAAAACCGCTTGTCAAAATTGCATCAGGCGGCGAATTGTCAAGAGTGATGCTTGCCATTAAGTCAATACTTGCAAAGTCGGATGCGGTTGATGCTATGATTTTTGACGAAATAGACACAGGTGTATCGGGTGCGGCGGCACAGAAAATAGCCGACAAGCTTAAAAGTATAGCACGTACGGCGCAGGTTATATGCATAACGCACTTACCACAGCTTGCATCTGTCGCAAATTCTCATTTCCTTATAGAAAAGGACGTTGAGGGAGAAATGGCAAAAACAACGCTAAAGATGCTTGATGCCAACGGCAGAATTGCTGAACTTGCAAGAATTGTAGGCGGCGGAAGTGCAGGCGAGGAATACGCAAGAAAGATGCTTGAGGGAAAGATATAGTATGGCTGTTTCAATTTAAAAAGCGTATTTTAGTACATTATAGATAATTATGGATGACTCAACTCCTTTTAGGGGCTTGAGTCATTTTTGCTGTTATGGGCTTACGTTACTTACTGTCGGTATAATAGTGTACTCCGTTATATTTGCTGTGTTGCGTTTATAATAGACCGAAACTATATCACAGGCTGACACCTGTTCTCTGTAATGCGACCATAATATTTATACCTTTCAATGATTAATATTTATTGCTTTCAAGAAAAGTTAAAATCTCGTGTGCGTTCCTGTCTTCATTGCCGCCCTCTATGCGTACGGTGATTTCATCGTTCTCTTTTATGCCAAGCTGCATAAGTGCCATTAGTCTGCGTGTATCGACACTCTTTCCGTCTTTAATTATCGTAACGGTGCTGTCAAGCTCAGCCGCCTTTTTCGCAAGCATACCTGCAGGGCGGGCATGTATTCCTATAGGGTCTGTTATTTTATAGGTAAATTCTTTCATAACTGTTTATACTCCTCCAAGAAATAACTATATATTATATTATTTCAGAAACGCAAATAAAATATTCGATTAAATGGTAATATATTTTTCTCGTTTTTGACAATATAAGAAAAATCGTTGGAATTTTTTTGGTCTGTAGATGATACACGAATGTTCATTTTGATTTATTCTTTCTTAAAGTATGGCGTGAATAGTAAAAAGGAGCATTGGGACTATTGCATTTTAGCCCACGATGCTCCTTGTGTGTTTTATCTATCCAAAGGATCAAACTCCTTTTGTGTATGGATTGGCTTGGGCTTTTGCGGTGCGATAGGATTTGCCATAAAGAAATACCGCATTGCATCGTAGTCATGGTCTTCGCACGCAGTATTTACATCCTCGACATTAATCGTATCATAAATCAATGCAGGGATTGTGCGTAAAAATGCACGGCAATTGTTAAACACATAAGCCATAGGTCTGCCCTCATCATCAAAGGCAAAACGATAATGACACTGCATCTTTCCGCTTAGTCTGTCATTCTTTCCCTTTTCAAAGAAAACACCCTCTTCTTCAAACATTCGTATAACTGTACCGTCTTTTCCACGACTTTCATCCCATATAGACGGATCGGCTATACCTGTTATATTATTACCCACTTCAAGCTCGTCTTCTATTTCACGGATTTTTTTTGCAATCTGACGCGGTTCCCACCTGAGCCCTTGGTTTGGTGTGTTTGTTCCGCCGTATAGCTGGCGGTAAAGATATGCTCGTCCGTCATAATCAATTGCCCACCACTGCACAGCAAAGGGGCGTGAATAACCAAAGTCAAATGTACGGTATCTGCGCCACGTGCGGGGAATGGTAAAAGGTTCAATGACGTGGGTGTTAAGCTTCGATTTATATCCGTCAGGGTTATTTTTAAATTCTGTAAATACTTGCCCTTCATAGCTGTCCCAATCGCCGTAAAGCAATGCCTTTTTCTGCGAGTCGGGGAGCATGGCAAGATTTGCAAGATACCCGGGATCGTTTGCAAGCAATGCTTCGTTATCAAACACTGACGATGGAATGAATATACGCTGTCTTTCAAGCGTTATTTTTTTGCCGTTTTTATCTACAACCTCGCTTTTTACGGTATAGGGAACATTGGGCGGTGACGATGTGATAAATCGTTCCTTTACCCACCCGTGACCGATGCCGCCGGGGTTGGCGGTGGCACGTATATATACACGCAGACCTTCTCCGTCGGCACGATTTCTCGAAATCATATATTCATACTCCTCTAACGTAAAATGCGTCAGCTCGTCAAATGCTATATAAGAATAGGATAAACCCTGGTAACTCAGGTAGCTTAACTGATTAGGCATTGACCCGAAATATATCTTTGCACCGCTCGGAAACTTCCAATAATGTTCACTGCCGTTATATTCTGCATCGGGGTATGCCGATTGGTATATTCTTAACGATTTGATTATAAGCTCACGGCATTGCGGATATGTCTTTCTTAAAATTAAGGCACGGTAGTTGGGGTTGTCGACCTGACGAAGTGCCTCGACGATTATCGCATCGCTCTTACCGCCGCCAGCTGCACCGCCATACAACACTTCATATTCATTACGGCTCATAAACTCCGCCTGTTTAGGATGCGGTTTCCATATAACATTCATTTTTCTTTTCTCTCTAAGTCGGCAATTCTATGCTCTGATACGCTTTCTCGGTTCTCAAGCACTCCCATTTCCTTTTCGAGTTCGTATTGGCGTGCTATAACAGTGTAAAAATCGTGTACAACCATCATTCCTCATCCTTATCCTTCAAGATTTCTATTGCTCTCGTGATGGCTTTTGGAATGGGTACACCCATTATTCCTACATTTTCAATCAGGGATATCAACTCATTTGTGCAGAAAGCTATAACAACAGCATTCATTATGTAATCTACCTCAATCAACAAATCAAGCCTGTGTGAGACAAGAACTATCAATAGTATGACGCCCTTACGTACAAGACCTTTAAATCCTGCACGACTATCCAGGCCGCCATTCTCTGACTTAGGCGACCTATTCCAAACAAGTGCCACTAAAATTCCTGTTAAATAATCAACAGCCATAAATATCAACAACGTAGTCATTGCCATTGACCACCCTCCGAATAGTTCACATATTAAAGATCCTATTATACCGCATATCGTACATATCGCATTTTTTAAACTCGTCATTTCAAAAACTCCTTTACATTTTAACATTAATAAGCTTACCTATAGTCTTTGCCGTTCTGTAGATTACGGTACATAACCATAGCTTATCATCATCAAGGTTAAGTCCGTCACCTGTTCCTTGCACTATTCCGTTATCAACACACCACTGCACTCCCTCTCTTGCCCACTCTGGCATATTATTGTCGATATAGTTATATATCATCTTTGGCTTTTTTAACTCGTCAACATCCGATGTAACGGCTGATACAGCGTTTACGAGCTTATTGAATTTTGCTTTTTCTTCTACTGTCATAGGTTCTTCCTCACTTTCGTTATTAAAATAGTTTACCATTTCAGACATAGGATAATATTTACCAGGACAGCCTGTCGCTCCTACGTCTCTGTGACCTTTTAACTCCGCCTTTGGATATTTACCTTTAAGGTATCGTAACACTTCTTTTACGGCATCCTTTTGAGCCTGTGGCATAGTCTTTTCTTCCTCGTAGTTTCCCTCGACACATACCCCGATAGTATTAGAGTTTCTGCCAGATGCGTGAGCACCGACAGCCCATTCAGGTCGTCCTCGGTATATTGTGCCGTCTTTTCTTATAAAGAAATGATAGCCTATACCGCTCCAGCCATTAGCCTTGTGCCAGCTGTCAATCTGCTGTGCGGTGCATATCTTTGCCGCTGCGTGGTGCAGAACTATGCACTTTGTACTTAGTCGCGTGCTAAGCCCCGACTTCCATTTCCAGTCTGTTTCAATTACTGTCATTATTTTAGCTCTCCTTTTCTTCTGCCTTAATCTGCTCTACATATCGGTTATACTCTGCAAACTCATCGGGCTTTGTATCACGCTGACGCAGAATGGCAAGTTCATCATCTATAGAATACTTTTCACGTATTCTGCTTACAATTCTCTCCTCGTATGTCATAGAAAGACTTTTTATATGTTCAATTTCTTCGGCAGTCGCATCACGATAAACACCATTTTCAAGCACCTTCATCTTTTTCTCACTCCTTTCACAATCAACGT
>JAQXXM010000081.1 GCA_029226065.1 Clostridiales bacterium | reverse complement strand
ACGTCGATTTCTTCGGGACGTTCAATGGTGTCTACAAGTATCAGCACATCGCCGTTTTCAACCTTTATAATTCCTTCTGACACTGCCGCAACGTCCGTTTTATCGTCCGATGTGATACGTATCGAGCCCGGAACAATGGCGGCAATCATATTCGAGTGATTTGCCAAAATTCCTACATCGCCGTCACTTGTCGGGACTACCAAAGAGTCGCATTTACCGTCATAAAACGGCTTATCTGCGGCAAGTACCGTTAGCTTAAAAGAATTCATCATATTTCACCGTTTTCTATCTTTTTTGCCTTTTCAAAAACATCGTCAAGCGTGCCGACATTATAAAAAGCCGCCTCGGGATATTCGTCAACTTCGCCGTCTACAATCGCCTTAAAGCCGCGCAGAGTTTCCTTGAGCGGAACGTAAACGCCCGCCATACCTGTAAATTTCTCCGCAACGTGCATAGGCTGTGAAAGAAATCGCTGTATTTTTCTCGCTCTTGCAACAATCTGTTTATCCTCGTCACTTAGCTCTTCGACACCGAGAATTGCGATGATGTCCTGAAGTTCGCTGTATTTCTGCAAAATCTCCTGAACGTTTCTTGCAATGTTATAATGCTCCTCACCCAACAGGCTTGCCTCAAGTATACGTGAACTCGATTCAAGAGGATCAACCGCCGGATATATGCCCTGCTCGGTTATCTTACGGCTTAGTACGGTTGTAGCGTCAAGATGCGAGAATGTCGTTGCGGGGGCCGGGTCTGTAAGGTCATCAGCCGGCACATATACCGCCTGCACCGATGTTACGGAGCCGTTCTTTGTAGATGTAATTCGCTCCTGTAATGCACCCATCTCCTCTGCCAATGTCGGTTGATATCCAACCGCCGACGGCATTCTGCCCAACAGCGTTGAAACCTCACTTCCCGCCTGAACAAATCTGAATATATTATCAATAAATAAAAGTACGTCCTTGTTTTCCTGGTCTCTGAAATACTCCGCCATTGTAAGACCTGACAGTGCAACTCTCATTCTTACACCGGGCGCTTCGTTCATCTGACCAAACACAAGCGCTGTCTTGTCCATAACACCGCTTTCGCTCATTTCACGCCACAAGTCGTTACCCTCACGTGAACGCTCGCCGACACCTGTAAATATTGAATAGCCGCCATGTTCCATTGCTACGTTATGGATAAGCTCCTGAATAAGTACCGTTTTACCCACACCTGCACCGCCGAAAAGACCGATTTTTCCGCCTTTCGGGTATGGTTCCAGTAAGTCAATAACCTTTATGCCTGTTTCAAGTATTTCTATTGCAGGGCTCTGCTCCTCAAATGGTGGTGCATCACGGTGTATACTGTGATGCGGTGCATCAGGAGATATTGCCTCACCACCATCTATAGGCTCGCCCAAAACATTGAACACTCTGCCAAGCGTAGCCTCACCTACCGGCACCTGTATACTTGTACCTATAGCTTCAACACGCATACCACGTGACAAGCCTTCACTCTCTGAAAGCATTATACAGCGTACAGTCTTACTGTCAATATGCTGAGCAACCTCCATAACACGCATTTTGCCGTTTGCCTCAGTTCTTAGTCCTTCCCTGATTTTTGGTATGTCGTCCTCTTTAAACTCAACGTCAACAACAGAGCCTGAAATTCGTTTTATTTTTCCGATTGCCACGATGAAATCACCTCCGTTTATTTCTTCTTCATACTCCGAGCGCCCGATGATATTTCCGTGATTTCCTGCGTTATGGCACTCTGGCGTACATGGTTATATTCGATTGATAGCTTATCTAAAAGCTCTTGCGCATTGCGGTTTGCCGCATCCATTGCGTTCATACGTGCATTCTGCTCACTGCAGAAGCTGTCGATAAGTGCCGAATAAATAAAACCCGTAATATAACTTGGCACTATATTATCAAGCACACTTTCGATTGACGGCGTAAACTCAAACGGAGTTTTTACCTTTTGCTCGGTGCTGTCCGGCACAATGAAATCCGCACGGTGAAACGGCAACAGTCGTGTCGACTTTGTTTCACACACTACCGCATTACGCATATCAGTATATATTATAAATATTTTTGCAAGTGTTCCGTCATTATACGCATCCATTAATATAGATGCAATATCCCTCGCACGCTCAATAGTCGGATTTTGTGCGGTATATAGAAAACTCTTTTCTATAGGGATATTATGGGAATTGAAATAATGTCTGCCATACTCGCCGACAAGGTAGACCTTGGGGTTTTTATGTTCATTCATCATTTCTATCGCCTTTTTAATAACGTTCTGGTTATAGTTGCCGGCAAGTCCTTTGTCTGCTGTGATAACAAGGTATCCGTAAGAGCCAGGAAGCTCGTGTTCACCGCTTGCAGGATAGAAATACTTGTTCTCCACCTTTTCCTCTACTCTGAAAACACGCTTTATTTCCTGCTGTACAGCATTGAAATACGGACGTGTCAGATCAAGCTCGGATTTTGCCTTACGCATTTTAGTTGATGCGATAAGATACATCGCATTCGTGATTTTCTGCGTATCCTTGACACTTGCGATATGGTTTTTTATTTCCTTAGTCGTAGACATATAATCACCGACCTTGTATATATTTTTTCGCTATTTTTATTATCTCTTCCTTGTCATCGTCAGAAAGAAGTCCCGTTGCGTCTATACGCTCGCCTATGTCTGAATATGACGTCTCAAAAAGATTAAGAAGTTCATTCATAATAGGAGCAATTTTGTCAGGTGCAGTGTTTCGGAATGCGTGTGACAGGAACGTAACAAGTATAATAACCTGCTCATGGTGCTTATACGGAGTATATCTGCCCTGTTTAAGCATCTGCATAAGTCCTGCACCGTAAGTAAGCTGGTCTTGTGCTGCCTGATCAAGGTCTCCCGCAAACTGAGTAAATATTTCCATTTCACGGTACTGTGCAAGATCAAGACGCAATGTGCCTGCCGCTTTTTTCATAGCTTTAGTCTGCGCATCGCCGCCTACACGTGATACAGACAAACCGACATTTACCGCAGGACGTTGTCCCGCAAAGAACAGACCGCTCTCAAGGAATATTTGTCCATCGGTAATAGAAATTACATTTGTGGGAATATATGCTGAAATATCGCCCGCCTGTGTTTCAACAATAGGGAGTGCCGTCATTGAGCCGCCGCCCTTTTCATCTGACAAATGCGCAGAACGCTCCAACAATCTTGAATGTAGGTAGAATACATCGCCGGGATATGCCTCACGGCCTGGTGCACGCTCTAACAGCAGACTAATAGAACGGTACGCAATAGCGTGCTTTGACAAATCATCATATACGATAAGGACATCCTTACCGTTTTCCATAAAGTATTCGCCCATAGCACAGCCCGAATAGGGAGCAATATACTGAAGCGGTGCTGAATCACTTGCTGACGCATTTACAACAATAGTATATTTAAGTGCATCATTTTCCTTAAGAGTCTGAACAAGCTGAGCCACCGAGCTTGCTTTTTGTCCGATTGCAACGTATATACAAACTACGTCCTTGCCCTTTTGGTTTATAATCGTGTCAACAGCAATGGCGGTTTTACCTGTCTGTCTGTCGCCTATTATAAGCTCACGCTGACCTCTGCCTATCGGGAACATCGAATCAATAGCGATAATGCCCGTCTCAAGCGGTTTATTTACCGGCTGACGGTCCATAATTCCCGGTGCCGGATTTTCTATTGGTCTGTACTCGTCTGTATAAATTTCGCCTTTGCCGTCTATAGGAGCGCCAAGTGCATCTACAACTCTGCCAAGATACTCTGTGCCTACACCAACACCTGCTGTGTTTCCTGTACGTTTTACGGTACTGCCTGCAGATATTTCTGCATCGTCTCCGAATACGATACAGCCAACCTCATCTTCACGTAAATCCTGTACCATACCTCGTATACCGTTAGAGAACAGGACAATCTCGCCGTAACGCACATTATCAAGTCCCGAAACACACGCAATTCCGTCACCGACAGATTTAACCAAGCCTATTTCGTTTGCAACGGCTTTCGGAGTCCAGCTGCCAAGAGTATCTTTAAGGAGCGGAATCATATCTCCCTCTTTTGATTTTAACTCTTCGATATCCTCCTTGAACTGCTCAAGATGACCTCGTGCGCTCCAGTCGTATACGTCAGCGCCCACAACAAGTTTAAAGCCATGCTTTTGCGAATATGTTTTTTCCCATACAAGCTCCGCACCTTCGCCGTATTTATCAACAAGAAATTCGATAAACTTTTTTTCCTGTTCTTCTGTGGGCTGTGTGTCAGAATACAGTACCGCCTTCAAAGTTTTTTCATTATCATTCATCTGTCTCGCCTCTCTTTACTGCATCAAGAAAAGCATCATACGACGCAAGCGTATCCGATTTTGAAACAATTTTCTCCGCCGTTTCCGTTACAAGCTCGGAAATTTCACTTCTTGCGTTGGAAATCATCTTTTTACGGTCACGCTCTATAGCGATTTTTGCGTCGCTTATAATCTTGTCGGCTTCTTTTTGTGCCTGCTCAAGCTTTAAATCACTTGTGGTTTTTGCTTCGGACATTGCTTTCTTTTTCATTTCTGCAATCTCATCAGAAACGCCGTCAAGCTTAGTCTGATACTCTTTAAGTACGGACTCGGACTTACTAAGCTTATCCTGAGCTTCATTTTCCAAATCCGCAAAGTGCTTTTGTCGTTCGTCCATAAACTTCTTCACAGGACTGTATAACAGAAAATACAACACCGCAAACAGAATAACAAAGTTAAACAAATGCAGTAATATCTGTTGCCAGTCTATATTTAAAGGAATATTCATAGCTATCCTCCATCTTCAGATTACAGTACAAAAATTACCAAAATCGCAATTACCAATGCGTAAATTATAGCTGTCTCGATAAATACAAGACCGAGCATCAGCGTTGTACGGATTTTGCCCTCCGCTTCAGGCTGACGTGAAATGCCCTCGGCTGACTTTGCTATAGCCATACCCATTGCTATTGCACCGCCTGCCGCCGCAAGACCGACTGCGATTGCCGCCGCTATTGCCTTTGCACTTACTGTGGCATCTGCTACTGCACCCTCACCTGCTGCAAGTGCAGGAATTGCACATAATATAAATACTGATATGATTGTTAATAGGTTTAATAATACTTTTTTCATCTCTATAAATTCCTTTCTTTATGCTACTGTATATAGCGTGTATTTTTAACTTATTCTGATACTTCACCGTAGAACATTGCCGTAAGCATTGTCAGAACGTACGCCTGGATAAGCGCATGAAGCAATGTAAACAGCACGGCTACGATTACAGGCAGTCCGTAACTGAGATGTGAGTAGTAATACACAAGCTCTGTTACAAGTGCACCGCTCAATAACGCACCGAACAAACGGAAGCTCATTGATATCGGCAGTGAGAACTCCTTAAGAGTAAGCCCTACGCCCTTAAGCTTGTTCTTGATAATGCCGCCCGACATTATTATAAGATACGACAGACAGCCTATCATAATTGCTCCGTTAATATCTGCAAGAGGCGCCGGCAGTGCAACCGACATACCGTTAGTAGCTATCACCTGTATACCAAACAGTTCAAATATAGTTCCCACAAATATATATACACCCGCAGAAAATACATACACGCCCAAAAATCTGTTTAGGTGCGGACTGCTTGTTTTTGCAAGATTTTCAAAGAAGCCTACCACTGTTTCGAGTACTGTTTGCACCTTGCCGGGAACTATCGTAAATTTAGGGATAATAAATATCCTTATAATGAGCGATATTACAAACAGAACGCCTGTAACCGTAAACGCTGAAATAAGTCCGGGATTTACGTCTTTTAATCCAAACAGACTGATTTTATTTGTTTCGTGAAGTACGGCATCGCGCATTAAAACGCTTATTGATTCCTCCTCACCGCCCGACGAGCCTGACAAGATACTTCCAACAAGAAAAACAAGTGCAAGTACGCCAAAG
>JAQXXM010000080.1 GCA_029226065.1 Clostridiales bacterium | reverse complement strand
CTGTGTTGGAAACATACTTCCTGTCTCCGTTATCAGCAGCATCAGTCGTCTCCTTAACAGTCTGATTGTTTACAAGACCTTCATTAAGTCCGTCAAAGGCATAAACACTTCCTGTTTTACCGATAAGACCTCTTCTTGAGCCTACCTTGTTTGGCAAGAAGTTGATTGAAATATATATGCCATTATCGTGATCTAAGCCGACAAACATATCTTCTCTGTCTACAGTCTCATAATACCCTGATGCTGATTCTGTAACATCGCCTCTCTGGAACATAGTCGATGCTGACGGATAGATTGCCGCATGAATCGGGTCTTGAAATACAGCATATACTGCTGAGAATGGATAATCCTTATCTATTTTCAGGTAATTTGAATATATCGTAGTGTCAAACGCAAAGGATGTCGCATTCCAGTTATTAAGACTGCTGTATGCTGAAACAAGCAATGGTCCCTCCGAAACATAAGAGTTGGGCATACAAGTGTTCCATTCATCAAGAATCAGTGGCATACCATAAACATTACTTCTTGACACATAGCCTATGAGACCGAAGTTTGAATCTTCAAAATGGCTTCTGCCGTCAAATACCTTACCTGCCGTCTGCAGATTTGTATCACCGCCTGCCCAATACTCATGGATAGGTCTGAAATCGGTGTATGACAAAGCATGACCGTTTTCAATCGTGTTAGCGGTAAACACTGTACCTCCGCTGACGGGACACTTAGTGCCTATTACTTTCTCGAAATACTCCTTACGCTGTTTGTAATAGCTTGCCTCAATATCGTAGAGAAACTCAACAACGTCCGAAGAACGTCCTTGTCCGAATCTGCCTCGGCACATACCGTCATCCTTGTTTTCATCCATAACCTTTACAGGCTTATTTTCCGACCAAGGATCCTCATCGTCAAGCAGACCTATATTCCACCAGCCTGTGGGCTGCCATGCAGCATCAAGTTCTTCACGGTTCTTGTAGCGAGCCTTTACCCATGCGGTAAACTTATTGTTAAGCTCGTCATAGTAACGACCTGTAAACTCAACTTTTGACGGATATGCTGTCTTTTCGTTGTTCATATCCACCATGGCAAGTGCCGGGTCATCAACTATTCTCATTGCTGTGTATTTATTGTAATATGTAAGTATTTCCTCTGCATATTTGTTCTGAAGATCTATAAGCGACTGATTCCAGAAAGCTGCGGGGAACAATGATGTTGTGTCATGATAATCGACCTCGTCCTGCTCATATATCGGTCTGCCGCACTGAATGTCGAAATACCAGTATACTCCGCGTTCCTTAAGCTCTGCAAGGAAATAGCATAGCTTATCCATCTTGACAGGATCAAGCTCTACCTTTTTTGTATCGGGATTAAGCCACAATATGCCTTTGTCTGCACTGATATAGTCTATCTTATGAACACGAACAAGGTTAAAGCCCATCTGTGCAATTCTGTCAGCACAAGCCTCAGCATCCTCTTTCTCTAAGAACCAATTTTTGTCTGAAATATTTGTACCCCAGAATTTTATCTCTTTGTTTGTATTCTCAAAAACAAACTTGTCGCCTGAGCGTTTAACATAACCGTACTTACCTGCAGGCTTGTCAAGTACAAAGCTTACATCAAGAGGACTGCCGTTAAGCTCGGCAAAGTCGGGTTGTTCATAGATATAGAAATTATCCGTGTCACAGCTTGCCTCATTTGTTATATCTATACTGTCAAGAGATGAAAGATAGGAATTATTACCCTCTTTTGTGATATAGTACAGGCTCTTCCCCTCATCTGTCTTAACGCGCAGATATTTACCTGCAGACATTGTATTATCTGTACATTCTGTACCGTCCGCATTTAAAATTACGGCATCAGCTGCACCATCAAGACGAAGGCGTTCAATAAATCTATCGCTGTCCTGAGAATACGTATCAATTGTATCGCTTACTTTTGAAATGGTGTTTGCATAATATGGGCTGTTGCTCATAAAAGTAACTGACGGGTTGTTATTATCCGATGTCAGTGAAATTTCATCAAGATATACTTTTTCCCAGCCCTTCTTTACGAACAAGACACCATTTATATCATTTGACGGATATGACGGCAAAGTATCAGTTGCCATGAGTTCTCCGTCAATATATAGCTTTGCTTCATTATTATCGGAATCAAGAATAATATCTACAAGATACCACTTGCCTGTTATAAGATTCTTTTTAGTTATTGCTTTGTCCAAGAATCTCATATATCCTGACGGAAGTATTGCAAACAAGCCATCGTTAAATACTCTTTTTGATTTGTTATCAGTAAGGAAATCCGCCTCAAGATAGGATCTGCCGTCTGCGGCGGTGCTGAATGAAAGGTGTTTCACGCCGCCATCTGCGGGTTCGGCATTATATACGTACTGTGGCTCGAACACTTGTCCGTCAGCCGTTGTGCCGTTCATTTCTATAACAGTATCATCAGAAGTTCTTCCGTATACACCGCTTGAATCTGCACATCCTGCTGTCTCAGTTGCTTTAGTCGGATTTATTTTCGTAATAAATGTCATCGGCTCGGCAAGTGGTGAAAATTTATCAGCACTCCAAAGGAATGATGTAAAATTCTTATCAGAACTAAACGATTCTGATTCAATAATGGGATTGTCTTTGCTCAGCTTAGACGTTGTTATTTTCGCTCCTTCAAATCTGCCGAGTTCATTATAAAAAGCTACAAAAAGCATAGCATTTATAACACCGCCATCAGAGAACAATATCGGATTTGCAGAAGCTTTTATTGTCATGGTCTGCCCCGGGGTGAATGTATTATCCTCGTCATGTCCTTCTGATGCATCGCCCCATACCTCAAAGCCCGACTTTGTGCCGAGGTCTGATGCATAGTTACTTATCTCACGGTCGCCTGTTACAGATACAACTACATCATCTATTGACACATAGTCATTACCGCCATCGGTTCTTGCTCCGCATCCGTTAGTAGTAAACTGAAGCGAAGTAATCTCTGTAAAGGGATCATACGTTGGATCGCCTTCACCTGTATAATTCGCATCATACAAACCATACAAGTATGTACCATCGCCATTATCAATCTTTATAGTCTGTGTATTATTCTGAGCCGCATCATTCGTATTGATTGTAATCGTCATTGTATACCATGTGTTGGGCTTAATTTTATTGTCCTTGTATACATCATTACGCACCTGATATGTATTGGTGCTCAGACTAAGATTTACAAGCCGTCCTTCTGTAGTGCTTGACCAAGGCTCAGAACCATACGAAGCCCCACCGCCGCCCGCAGCAGGAGGATAAACAGCCGGGTCGTATGCTCCGCCTTTACCTACATAGTGAACTGATGTATTGCCGTTCAGATTTACTTTTATACTTTGCTTGTTTGTTTCAAACTTGTATCTGAAGCTTATTGTTACGATATCGCCTCGAGCTACAGATGTAGAACCGCTCGGGTTGTCAAAGTTAAGGTATATACCGCTGTTATTGTCAAAGGTGAGAATGTTACCTGTTCTGCCATCAACAGTGTCTGCTTCAACTTCCATTCTGCGAGCGCCTTCCCAACTAACATAATGCTTGTATTGGATATCCTCATTTCCAGGGAATGTGGACAATGTATCATATTTAAGGTTATTATGATCTGTCTGCTCATAGCCGTTGAAATTTTCATTAATTACTGTTGTTGTAACCTTTTGTGTCGTTGTTACAACTGACTTTGCATTTGCGGGCACTGCCATCGTGCCTGTAAGGATTGTCCCTGCTATGGCAACCGCAGAAACCCTTTTAAAAATGCTTTTCACCATATTTATACCTCCTTGAACTTACATTTATTGCCTCTCCATTTGTTGTATATATTAAAAAAGCGTAAAAACATTTTTTAACATATAAAACAAAAAGAAATGTGTTATGCAGAGAGGGGTTTCCCCCTCTTTGCACAACGAAATTCCGCTCATGCATTATTGCATAAATATGCAATTAGTTACCACTTTTTGTCAATTTGAATACCTTTGCATAAGGAACAGCAGTTGACATATCAAGAACCATTAACTTAATCATATTTGCATTTGCATCAGGTGTTACAGTAACTGTACCTGCACCTGTAGCAGCTAAATCCTTTGTTTCTGCATTAATCATTCTTCCGCCTTCAGCATACTGAGCAATTACTACCTTAGAAGCAGCACTTGCATCTACAAGATAGTTTAAGTCGATTGGAGTAGTACCGCTGAATGTATATGTGTTGCCCTGATTATCAACGTCCTTAACCTCAAAGCCCGGCTTTATAACCTCAACCTTGACATTGTCAATAGTACCATCAGGAGTCGTATAGTAATTAGTGAAGTAGAATCTGGATAATGAATCAAACTTCTGTTCACCATCTGTGTCACGATCTGCATCCATGTAGAATGTCTCCTTATATTGACTAAATCTATCAGTGGTCTGCCATGAATGTGTCAATGCATTATCAGGGCTTGTAACTTTTACAGTAAGTGTTTGTTTATTGCCATGTGCAGGATTTGATGGTACTATTGTGTATTCAAAATGATACGTATAACCATCAAGCATCATAGCCTCTGTTACCGTCTGAAGTCTACCTGGGCGAATCGTACGACCATCATAAATATGATGCATTTGTACACTGGTGGTGTCTCCGGTTAAGTCACTTGTTCTTTTTCCATCCAACGTAGTCAAACAAATTTTAGGCGAAGCCATTGATGTTGAACCTACGTTTGCTAATACGCCAGCTTTGTTTGTGATATCGAATGAAAAACGAATTGCTTCACCTGCACCCAAAGCAACATCATCAAAATCAGCTAACAAAGCAGTAGAAGCTGTTTTTGTGGCTGACGTCTTTGCAGCACCATCAACACTTGTAACAGTAAAATCGGTGCCACCAGTAGCCCAACCAGGCGTTGACATTATGAATTTTGTTCCTGTAAGTGTACCATTAGTAGTTACAGAACCGCTAAAGTTATCAAAGTTTTCGTCTAAAACAACATTTGACAGGTCTGATACGTACTCATAATCTACCACACGGTCACCTGTTACAGATACATTAAGGTCATCAATTGTAAATAACGTATCATTCGCACTACCCGTGCCAAAAGTATCAAACTGCAATGATTCAATGCTTCTTATCTTATCATTTACTTTATCATCTGAACCATTATAGTCTGCATCGAACAAGCCATACTGATAAGCCGGAACAGTCTCACCGTTATAAATACAATCAGACTCAACCTTTATTGTCTGCTCTCCGTCATAGTTTTCATCTGCTGTGTTGATTGTTATTTTCATTGTATACCACGTATCTGCTGCTGTGGTAAATTGAGCATAATTGTTTTTGCCTGAAATAGACCAGCCGTTATTGCCGACAAGTCTCACTAATCCGCCTCGGTTTGCAACGTAGTCTTTATCACCTGCATGCCACCATAATCCACCTCCTGATGCAGTAGAATTACCTGCTCCCTCTCTTCCATAGTACGCTGTATTTGCATTGTCATTAAGTTTTACACGGATATTCTGATATTTCTTGTCAGCGTCAGATTCATACTTATATTTGAAACTAACCGTGACAATATCGCCCTCATTAACTGTAGTCGGTGCTCCATTCGGACTATCAAAATTCAGCCACATACCAACCCAACCGCTTATAGCAAATGCATTGTTTCCTTCTTCAACTTGTTGAATACCTACGTTTCTGTCTCCAGGCCAGTTAGTACCATTATAATGTTTAAATTTAATGTTTGCATTTTGTTCAAAATTGGTAACACTGCCAGTAAGGTTACGAGGTAATGTCTCATCAACTACATAGCCGTTGAAATTTTCGTTAATTACCTGTGTTGTAACTTTTTCTGTCTTTGTTACAGATGACATTGCGTTTGCAGGTACTGCCATCATACCTGCAAGCATTGTTCCTGCTATGGCGATTGCAGAAACTTTTTTAAAAGTACTTTTTAACATATTTATACCTCCTTGTATAAATTTTCCGTTTTAATTTGCTTTCTTTTGCCTTATCAAAGCTGTATTCACACACTAAGTTTAAGTTTATGT
>JAQXXM010000079.1 GCA_029226065.1 Clostridiales bacterium | reverse complement strand
TGTTTTCAGACTCACGTTGATAATATCATTGGCAATGGCACAGCATATCCCAAGCACGAGGTGAATTATGAGCAGACTATTGTTACGCCTGCGGTAAATTACATAGCCGAAATGGGTGCACTGCGTGAAAATAAGGAGTATTATATTAACGAAGCATCAAAGCATATTGAAATATTACAGAGATTTTCGGGTATGCAGCCGAGCTTTCATCTTAACGAAATAGCCATAAGGTTCTGGGATGACGTCTGGTTCGGTAAAAACAAAATGCCCGGTGATACACTTCCGCATCATCTTAGCTGCCTGAGCGCACGTGCGTATATGTCATACGGTAAGCTTTCGGGCGAAAACAGCTGGCTTGTAAAGGCGGAGGAGTGTATCAGAAACTGTATGTGCCTTATCGGTGATAACGGAAGAGGTTCTGCTGCGTATGTATATCCTTACAGAATTAACGGACAAAGAGGGGAATTTTACGATCCGTGGTCAAACGATCAGGATTTGGTACTGTATGATGCCTTGTACTTTTCAGAGTGTTCAAACGTATTTAAAATATAAAGCTATAGGAGGTTGATATTATGCAAAAAGTAAAAATAAATGAATTGAGGGAATTTGCCGTACAGGCGTTGATTAAAAATGGCGTTTCGGCAAAAAATGCAGAAGTTACGGCTGATACGTTGATTACAACGGATATGTTCGGAGTAATGACTCATGGTATCAGAAATCTTGGACAGTACATAGAAAAAATAAATGCAGGCGGACTTGATGCCAAAGCTGAACCTGAAGTGATTTGCGAAGGACCTGCTTTTGCAGTCATAAACGGAAACAAAGCACTCGGTATGGTTTCAGGGTGCAAGGCTATGAATTTAGCAATTGAGAAAGCGAAACAAGTCGGTATTGCCTATGTTGGTGTTAAAAACAGCTGTCATTTCGGTGCGGCAGGATATTATGCTAATTTAGCCGCCGAACAAGGTATGATAGGATTATCTATGAGCAATACAGACCCTGTTATTGCAGTTCCTAACGGCGCATCAAAGGCAATAGGAACAAATCCGTTTTCGTTTGCCTGCCCAACAGGTGACGGAAAGAGCATATTCCTTGATATTGCTCTTAGCAGTGTTGCGGCATTGAAGGTTATTATGGCAAAGGAAAAAGGAATGGATATTCCCGATACGTGGCTTGTTGATGAAGAAGGACAGCCTACAACCGACTCATCATTGTTCCCTCAAAACGCAAGCTTACAGCCGATGGGTGCTCATAAGGGTTACGGCCTTGCAGTGCTGGTTGAAATCTTGTCGGCGGTTATTACAGGAGCAGGAATGTTAAGTGAAATTGCAAGCTGGAATTTGGATATGTCATCTGTAAACAATGCAGGTCATGCTTTTGTTGCAATTGATATAAAACAGATGATGAGTGAAGAAGTGTTTAACAAGCGAATTTCACAAATGATTAACGAACTTAAAAACGGACCAAAAGCAAAGGGAAAGGATGAAATATTCCTTCCCGGTGAAATGGAATGGGCAAAGCGTGAGGAAGCACTTAAAACAGGAATGCTTGAAATTACAGATGCTATGGCAGAAAGTTTGAAATCACTGTCAGAGTCAACAAATATTGAACTAAATATTATAAAATAAAGGAGTATATGAAGTTTGGACAAAGATAAGCGGCACATCTCGCACGTCCGCACTCACTTATGTACATTGAGTACACGGCGTTCGTGCGGGCGCACAATCTGCTTGCTTCTCTTTTCCCAAATGGGTTTTACGAAAGGAGTTAATGGTAATTATGGAAAAGACAATGTATGGAGTTTTAAAAACAACGGGAATATGCCCCATTATGGTAGCACCCGAGCTTGATTTTGCGGCAGATGCGGCGCATGCGCTTGCAGAGGGAGGTTTGCCTGTTTGTGAGGTTTTGCTTCACAGAGACGAAAATTCGTTGAAAAGAATTAATGAAATAGCAAAAAATGCTCCCGAGGTTACGGTAGGTGCAGGTTCGGTTATCTCTATAAGAGATGCCGAGGAGGCAATTGATGCAGGCGCACAGTTTTTCGTTGCACCGGGATTTGTTCCTGAAGTTGTGGAGTTTGCACTGAAAAAGAATATGCCCATTCTACCCGGTTGCGTTACTGCAAGCGATATTTCAATGGCACTCAATTGCGGAATTAATATTTTAAAATTCTTCCCTGTATATCAGCTTGGCGGCGCTGATACGCTTGCACAGTATCACGGCGGTCCGTTCGGCAATGTTGAGTGGGTTGTAACAGGAGGACTTAACGGTAAAAACTTCCTGCCGTTCTCAAAAATCGACTATGTGCTTGCATCGGGCGGTGACTGGATGTTTGCTGAAAATAACGCCGTAAACGATAAGAATTACGAAATGATTGTTGAAAATACAAGGAGAACCGTATTGGAGTCTCTTAATGCAAAAGCAGGAAAATGAGGAGCATTGCTATGAAATCATTACAGGATACTATTAAATTATACAACGGAGTAGAAATGCCCTGCGTGGGACTTGGCACGTGGCAAACTACCGATGATGTTACAAAAAATGCAGTGCTTGCGGCACTGGCATTGGGTTATCGTCATATTGATACAGCGGCGGCTTACGGCAGTGAGGGCGGAATAGGTGCCGCACTTAATGAGTGTGGTCTGAACAGACAAGATGTATTTATAACAAGTAAGCTGAGAAATGCTTGCCATGGATACAAGTCAACTCTCGATGAGTTTGAAAAAACACTTAAGAATTTAAGAACAGATTATCTTGACTTATACTTAATTCACTGGCCTAATCCCGTTCAGTACCGCAAAGTCTGGAAAGAGGCAATGCAGGAAACATGGAGAGCCTTTGAAAAGCTATATAAAGAGGGCAGAATACGTGCGATAGGCGTAAGCAACTTTATGCCACACCATATTGACGCACTTATGGAAACGGCTGAAATTATGCCAATGGCGGATCAGCTGAAGCTTTGCCCGGGTATTACTCAGCCGGAAATTGTAGATTACTGCCGTGAAAAGGGAATTGCTGTTGAAGCGTACAGCCCGTTCGGAACGGGTGCGATCTTTAAGGTCCCCAAAATGAACGAGATGTCGGAAAGATACAACAAGTCCATCGGTCAGATTTGCTTAAGATGGTGCTTGCAGAACGGATTTGTTTCGCTGCCAAAGTCAGCAAACCCAATGAGAATTAAGCAAAACGGTGAAATATTTGATTTTGAACTTTCAAAAGATGATATGGATATAATATCAAACCTTAAGGGCGTTTGCGGAGAAGCTCCCGATCCCGATAATATCTTGTTTTAGGAGCGATTATGAGAATAAAAAATACAGACTCACTTACTTTACATGGGAACAGAGCAGGCAGAGAAATCGTAACAAAGCTTTTAGATGCGGGACTTGATGCTTTAGATCCGTATTTCAGAGTTAAGGAGTTTATTAAACTCAGAGACAATAAAATAATAATAAACAACAATGGATTTGAGATGAAAGACGATCCTCATTCAGGAGAGATATGCCTTGATCTTAAAGACTATGACAGAGTATTTGTTATTGGCGCCGCAAAGGGTATCCAGAGAGCCGCACTTGCGTTTGAGGAGGTTCTGGGCGATGTATTAACAGGCGGTCACGTAATCGGAAAGCACGGCGAGGAAATAATATGCAAAAAAATTGGAGTAACTCTTGCAGGACATCCTGTTCCTGATGAATTTTGTGTTGAAGGCTGCAGAAAAATAGAAGAATTACTTTGTGATGTCAATGAAAGAGATTTGATTTTCACTGTATTCGGAAGCGGTTGCGGTTCGCTTTTTACGTACCCTGCAGGTAATATTACCATTGACGATATTTCAAAATTCACCTATATGATGCAGATAGAAAAAGGTGTTCCCACAAGTGACTTAAATCCTATACGAAC
>JAQXXM010000078.1 GCA_029226065.1 Clostridiales bacterium | reverse complement strand
GTTCGTCTTGAGCAGTAAAGATTCTGGTAAAAAAATGCTCCTGACAGCAAGCTTTATGGCGTTTGCCACATTTGTTTCAAAGGCATTGGGGCTTGTCCGTGACTCCTTAATGGGCTCATACTTCGGTATGGGCATTGAGGCGGATGCGTTTATGGCGGCATCCAAACTGCCCACTACGCTTTTTGATATGGTTATAGGCGGAGTTATATCCGCAAGCTTTATACCCATATTCAATGATATATTCACAAAAGACGGCAGAAAAAAAGCAGAAACCTTTGCAAACAAGTTTATAACCATGATAATAATGGTAACGCTTATAATTGCAACGCTTGGCATAATATTTGCCGATCCGTTGGTGAAGTTTATGGCACCGAATTTCAGTGGTGAAACGCACAATCTGGCAGTGTCATTAACGTCGGTTATGTTCCCTATGATAATCTTTACAGGCATAGCATTTGCGTTTGTGGGAATACTCCAATCCTACGGAGAATATAACATACCTGCCATAATCAGCCTTGTTTCAAATATTGCTATAATTGCATATTTCTTAATATTCGGAAAGACCTTTGGGGTTATGGGCTTGGCCGTGACAATGGTAATAGCCTGGTCACTTCAAGTTATTGTGCAGATTCCGTCGCTCATAAAATTGAAATTCCGATACAAGCCTGATTTAAGACTGCGTGATAAGGACATAAAAAGTGCAATACTCCTTGCTATACCAATGCTTATAAGTACATGGATACAGCCTTTATATACTATTGTAAACGCACGATTTGCATCGCACATAAACGGTGCATATTCAGCACTTGAATATGCTAACAGGCTCTATCTTATAATGACGGGAGTGTTCTCGTTTGTTGTCACGAACCTGATATTCCCGAAGCTTGCAAAAGCAAATGCAGGAGATGATACAGAGGAGGCAAAGACGCTTGTTGCAACCTCGCTTAAAGCGATAATAATGGTAATAGCACCGCTTATGGCAGGAATAATCATACTTTCAGGACCGATAACAACTATAATATACGGTCACGGTGCTCTTGCCGATGATTCAGATATTGTGGCAAGTACCCTTGCGTGTTATGCGGCAGGAATGATATTCCTTGCCATAAACGAGGTACTCTCAAAAACATTTTTCTCAATGAAACAGTCCGTAATACCTATGGTAACATCAATTATAAGTATGATATTCAATGTTGTTCTTGTGTTATCAATAAATGGACTTATAAAAAATGACATAGTAAAGCTAACAGGGGGATTGGCGCTTGCCGCCGCCGCAGGCAGTTTTGTAAATGCGGCTCTCAACGGATTTATGCTTATTAAACGTAATCCGTCACTTTTATCAAAGTCGGATATTAAAACGATTTTTAAATCTTTAATATCCGCAGCAGTAATGGCTGTGGCGGTAAAGGTGATATATAACATAGCAGGCAGCGGAAATACATTAATGTCAAGTATTGTAACTTGCATAATATGCGGAGCAGCAGGCATTGCAATTTATGGGATAATGCTGCTGATTTTAAGGACAGACGAGATTATGAAGCTGATTCCTAAACGGAAATAGAATATATAACGGCAGAACGGAGGATTAATGTGAACAGTATGATTATATCCTGTGCTATATCTGTGTGCAAGACCGTCAAAGAGAAATTTAAGGCATCTAAGCTGAACTCGGCAATAGAACGTGTATACAGCGTTATAGGACGGTCATGGCAGAACAGTGTTATAACACGGGCAGTCAAAACGGAAAATTCTAAAACAAAAAACAGTATACTTTCAAGAGTAATGATGTCGCCATTTACGCTTTTGGAAAAGATAAGTGTAAAAATCGGCAACAAGCTTTCAGACAGGATAGAAAAAAGCGTTATATGCGAGCTTTGCCGCAGTTATGTACAGAACGCAATGGCGCTTAACAGCCGATTTATGGGCATTATGGCACTGTCAATGTCAATTGTGTATAATATATTAAAATTTACTTCCACAGGCTATATAAATAAATATATCATCATTCTGTCAGTGGTATCGGCGTTTTTTGTAATATTTAATGTAAATATTATGGGCTTTTGCAATACGTCTAAGTTGGTAGAATTTATAAAACACTGCTTAGGCTTTGATAAAGTTTCCTTTGACTTCTGGGACGATTTGCGTACCACAGGCAGAATAAGACTTGTCGCAGGAGCAATGGTAGGTGTGCTTACGGGTGCGGTGATGTACGTATCTCCGATTATAGGTATACTTGTGCCGTTTGCCGTATTTGGAATGTTATTGGTACTGCAATATCCCGTGACAGGCGTATTTGCAGCGGTATTTCTCGCACCGCTTATATCATTTTCGTCTATGCCTCTTGCAGGCGTATGCGTATGGACACTTCTGTCACTTGTTATTCATTCTCTGTGTGATGAGACATTTAAGTGGAAAAGAGAAGGAGCGGGCGTTGCACTGCTACTGTTTTTAGCGGTACTGTTTGTATCATCTGTTTTCTCATTTGCACGTATGGACAGCCTTGTAGTGTGGGCAATGTACTTTGTATTTGTTACGTTCTACTTTGCAGTTATTAACCTGATAGATACAAAGGAAAAGGCTTACGGACTTTTAAAAGTCTTTGCTATAAGCGGAGCACTTGTAGCACTGTACGGAATAATGCAGTATGTGTTCGGCTGGAACACAAGTAATGCGTGGATAGACGAAGAAATGTTTGCAGAAGAAACAATGCGTGTATATTCGACACTTGCCAATCCAAACGTATTGGGCGAATATTTACTGCTTGTTCTGCCTGTGTCAATTGTTCTTGGCATAAAGAGTAAAAAACCATTGACAAAGCTTGTATATCTTGCTGTATCTGCCATAGTATTTGTATGCTTGATTTTGACACAGTCAAGAGGCTGTTGGCTGGGCTTTATGGTAAGTGCGGCACTGTTTATCACATTCTATGACGGCAGATGGTGGATGCTTGCAATATTGGCACTTGCGTTTGTACCGTTTGTTTTACCCGATACGATTATGAACAGACTTATGAGTATAGGCGATATGGGCGACTCGTCAACCTCCTATCGTGTATTTATATGGATGGGTACAATGGGTATTGTGCGTAACTATTTTATGGGCGGAATAGGTATGGGCGAGGGAGCATTTGCCAGGGTATATCCGCTGTTTTCATACAATTCGGTAATTGCCCCACATTCTCATAACACATTTCTTCAGTTGCTTGTTGAGGGCGGAATACCTGCTCTTGCAGTGTTTATAGCGATTATTACAGTGTTTTTCAAGAACACTCACAACGGCTATCGAGTATGTGAAAAGAAATCGCTCGATTCGGCAATGCTTTTGGGAATAGCGTCAGGTGTAGCGGGATTTTTGTTCCAGAGTATGTTTGACTATACGTTCTATAATTACAGAGTTATGGCGGTGTTCTTTATGCTGATAGGAATAAATATTGCACTGTCAGGCATTGTAAAAAGGAAAAGGAGCTGATTAAAAGAAATGAAAATAAAAGTAATGGAAGTCAGTTCGGACTCAAATATAGGCGGAGCGGGCAGATGTCTTATAGCGTTGCTTAAAAATTTTGATTATGAACAATTTGATATAAGCGTAGTTCTGCCGCCGAACAGTCTTTTAAAACCCGAAATTGAGGCTTTAGGCATAAAGGTGTTTGAGATTTGCGGAATAGCTGAAAAATCGCTCGATTTGAAATCAATCAAGAGATTGACGAGGCTATTTAAAAGCGAGTCACCCGATATTGTTCACACTCATGCGAGTATGTCGGCAAGGATTGCGGCACACAGAACAAAGGCAGTCACCATATACACCCGTCACAGTGTGTTCCCGCCCTCAAAAAAGCTTACAACATTCCCCGGCAAAGCCATAAACGGCTTTATAAACAACCGATATGCGGACGGAATAATAGCTGTTGCAGAGGCGGCAAAGGATAACCTGACCGACACAGGCGTAGATCCAAATCGTATTGATGTAATATTAAACGGTGTTGACGGACTTACGCCGATAAGCGATGATGAAAAATCAGAAGTACGTGCAAGGTTTGGCGTAAAGCCTGATGAAAAGGTTATTTCAATCGTTGCACGGCTTGAGGATATAAAAGGACATAAGTATTTTATTGAAGCGGCAAAGCAACTTATAGATAAAGGCATAAATGCGAAATTTCTAATTGCGGGTACAGGCTCGTACGAGGCAGAGCTTAAACGTTATGCAAAAGAGCTTGACGTTACCGACAATGTGATATTTACAGGCTTTATATCCGATGTTGACAAGCTTATGAACATTACTGATGTACAAGTCAATGCATCATACGGCACAGAGGCAACAAGCTTAGCACTGCTTGAGGGTATGAGTCTTGGAATACCTGCTGTTGTATCGGATTTTGGCGGAAACCCCGGGGTTATTAAAAACGGCAGTAACGGAATAGTAGTTCCGATGAAAAACAGCACAGAACTTGCACGAGGCATAGAAAAACTGCTCTGTGACAAGGAGACATACAATAGAATGTCGCAGACAGCAAAAGCTATATTTAATGAACGGTTTACATCACGTATAATGACAAAGAACACTGAAAATATGTATTTAAAAACTTTAAGAAGGAGTAAAAAGAAATGAACAATAAGAAAAGATGGACTATAATAGACACCTTAATAGTAGTGCTTGTTATTGTGGCAGGTGTGGCGGTATTTAAGGTATTCGGCGGTAACACAAACAAGTTCGGCGAGACTAAGACTATAGATGCTGTAGTTCTTCTTGCACAGGAGGAGCCTGAAGTAGGCGAAGCAATTACGGTTGGCGATGAGATAACCATAAGCCTTGCAGAAAAGGATTCGGGAACATTAAAGGATGTACGTGTTGAGCCGTCAGAAATTATGACATATAACTCAATTGACGGCAAGTATGTTATTGAGCCTGTAGAAAATAAGGTGGATATTTATGCCACTGTTGAGCTTAAAGTTACAGAGAATGATTTTGCCTTGACTTGCGGAGACAGCGTTATAAAGGTGGGCGAAAAACTGCCGTTTCGTGGTAAGGGCTACGCATTGACAGGATACGTTATAGAAATTAATGAATAATAGATCAGGAAAGGTGATTTGAAAATGAATAAAGATGGAAAAATCAAGGGTAAATTTAATATAATTGATGTGCTTGCTATTCTGTTGGTAATTGTGGCAGTTGCAGGTATAGCAATACGTTTTGGCAGTAAAATAACCGACTCGGTTAAGTCGGATGCAACATTTGTTTATACTGTAAACGTATCGGGTGTAAGAGATTATACAATTGATGCATTGCAGAAGAAGGGTAAGGTAACAAACAAGAAATCCAATATGGATGTAGGCGAGATAATTGACGTTGTGGTAGAGCCGTCCGAAACACAGAGCGAGCGTGCTGACGGAAAGCTTGTATACAGTGAATTGCCCGACAGATACGATGCAACCATAACCATTAAGGCACGTGGTCAGGAAGCGACAAACAGCTATATAACTGCCGATTCGGAGGACCTGTCCGTAGGCAGAGTTATAGACATATATACGAAGTATGTACACACATCGGGAAAGGTAATGAGTGTAACAAAAGAATAAATGGGGCTTTGGCAAAACGGGCACAGACTGTTCAAAGGCATAAAACACCATAAAATCAATGTCTGATAAAGATTTATTTGATAATATAGGTGTTGAAGGGGGCGTAGCAAAACATAAGTTTTGCCGCGCCCCCCTTAGAAATAGCTTTGACTTTTTTTTACATCCCTTTTTCACATATATTGTGCCATGGCGGTCGCCGTGATATCCCCGTCACAGAATATTTCTATTGAAATATCTCTGTCAGTTTGTACTGTAAATATAATATCCGTCTTGCCCTGCATAAGTGGTTTATCCTCCGCAACCGTTCCTTGTGATTTTTCGGATATCGTACATAAAGTATCTCTTTCGGCATTAATTGTGAGAGTGACCTCATATTCGCCTTTAGGCGCCCTAAGATCTATTAAAAGAGGCTCAAGCGTATATTTTGTCATTTCAAGACACCCTCCTTCATTGCATTTACAAGGGCATATAAATCCTTGATTTTCTTATCAAGAGCTTTTCCCAAATCCGTATCACGTGTAAGCAACCGTTCAGGTGCCATTTCAACGATGTGGAGCGTTGAATGTATATCGTCATCGTCCGTAATGGCTTTTTTTATTGATTCAAACGGCTCATGCTCGGAAAGTAGCAGTCCGTGAGAATTAAACAGCAGTGTATATCCTGCAATGCCTGTCTGTTCCTGATAAGCACGTGACAAACCGCCGTCTATTACGAGTAGTTTTCCTTCGGCTCGTATAGGTTTTTCGCCTTTTTTTATTTTAACAGGCACGTGTCCGTTTATAATATGTGAAAAGCTGTCAGGATCAACACCGAACTCCTCAAGTATCATTTTACAAACATCGGCATTTTCAATATGGCTGTAATAGGGGTCCTTAACCTCTGTCCAGGTTGACACGTCCTCTATAAAATACCGTTCAAATGAAGTCATTTTACTCTTTCCGTAAACCGGCGAGCCCGAGCCACACCACAGATACCATAGAAAATCCTGACCATAGCGTTTTTCGGGACTGTGCGCTGTGCCGAAATATCCTATTCGTGCGATCTGTTCGGCACGGTCTAAGAGTGCCTTGCCCGAAACTTTCTCACCCGCAATTTCATATTCTGCAAATTTAGCGTCATCAGTCATCGGTATACATCCGTGATATAACAGATTGTTATTGCACGTCAGATACATACTGCCCTTTGAGTATAAAAACCTGATATGTCTTTGTAGCTTCTCCGAATGTAGGAAAGATGAACGCAGTGACTGCATAAGCTCCTCTTCTGCCTCTGTAAATTTGTATGGATTATCAGGGTCAATAGTCGGAAAACTGCTGTCCTTTAAGGGGTATATCTTACCGTCAATCGTTACGGTGCCGTTTTTATAATCTATCTTATCAAGCATAAGATGATTTTCCATACCGAACTCAGGATGTCGCTTTATAACCTGACATTCCGCCTTAAACCGAATAATTGTAATTGCCTTATGAAGCTTTGCCCATACAGCCTCATCGTGCTTTGATAAGCGTACCGAATTAGGGTTTTTAGGTATAAAACACGTACATGGATCATCTCTGTACGTCTCAAGTGCAAATACAGTAAGAGGCCGCAGATTTATGCCGTAGCCCTCCTCCATACAGCTGAAATTGCAGTATTTGGTTGATATTGCAATTACATTTGCAATACAAGCATAAGAACCTGCCGCAGCACCCATCCACTCAACATCGTGGTTGCCCCACTGTATATCTACATTATGGTAGCTCAACAGCCTGTCAAGAATAATATCCGCACGAGGCCCCCTGTCAAATATATCGCCTATAATATGAAGTCTGCCTATTGCAAGGCTTTGTATCAGATACGAAAGTTCTACAATAAACGCCTCAGACTGGTCAAGCTCAATAATAGATGTGATGTTTTGTGCGTAATATTCGTCCTTATCAGGATTTTGGTCGGTGTCGGAGAACAGCAACTCGTCGATTATCGTTCCGAAATTCTCTGGCAGCATTTTGCGGATATGCTCACGTGTGTATTTTGATGCAACGACACGGCATACTGTTATAAGCCTGTAGAGCGTAACCTTGTACCAGTCCTCGATATTTGCAGTCTGCTGCTTTATGATTTCAAGCTTTTCTTTGGGGTAATATATAATTGTAGACAGCGTATCACGCTCGTCCTTTGACAGAGTACGTCCGTATACCATATCAATTTTACTCTTAACAACTCCCGAGCCGTTACGCAGAATATGCAAAAACGGTTCATACTCGCCATGTATATCGCTCATAAAATGCTCGGTAATTTTCGGCAGTCGCTGTTGTGCTTCAAGAGTTATTATTTTTGCACACGCTGATGCTATAGTGGGGTACTGCTCTTTTAAAAGCGTTAAATATTCGATACTTTGTTCCATATTACTCCTCCTTTTATGGCACAAAAGAGGTGTGTTAATTTGCACACTCTTTCTTTGGTTTACGCTCGTATACCGTAACAATCATTCCTATACCAATCAGAATAGCTCCTATAATAAACGATATTGTAAGCTTTTCGCCAAGTACTAAAATCGCAAGCACAGCGGATGTTAAGGGCTGTATCGGATAGAAAAGCGAGCACGTTGTTGCAGGCAAAAGCTTAAGGCTTTTATTCCACAGCACGTGCGAAAGTGCCGTACATATAAGTCCTATGTATAAAAGTGACATAAATCCGCTGACAGATAGCGTGCATGGCGATTTTGCAATACTGTACACTGCTGTCGGAACTGCAAAGCACACTGCAATTGCCATGGCATAGAGTGTAATTTGTATAGGATCGTAGTCCTTTGAAATACTGCGTACCATACAGCAGCTTGCCGACCAGAACAGAAGCGAAAAAATATTCACTATAATTCCTATAACATTTGCATTTCCGCCAACGCCCAATATTATATATACACCCGCAACAGACAGTGCAATACTCACACACGTTTTGACCGTAAGCCGTTCATTTAAAAATATTGCCGCAATAATGGGTATAACAATGGGATTTAGTGAGTTTATCAATGACGAAAGCGATGCATCTATAAGGTTTGTGCCCATAAGCTGAAACGCTATACCGCAGAAATAGCCTACAAATCCGACTAAGAAAAACATTTTCCGATGTTCTTTTTTTACTTTTTTAAATCCACGCCTGCGCATTACAAAATACAATGCACCAACAGCAATGATATATCGTGATGCAAGCACTGCCGTTGCAGGGATTTCCGCCATTACTGATTTTGCCGCAACGTACAGACTTCCCCATATAATAAACGTAAGAACAAGATAAATATAGCCTATTGCCTTACTCAAATTCTACACCTCTTTATCTCTTAATTCACCAAGAATTATACCATAATTTGAGAGGCCAGTCAATATATTTTGCCGTAAATGAATAATATTAACATAAACTTAAGAAACACTTGAAAAAAAGAATTAAACAATGTATAATATAGATGTGATGTGTGGGAAATTTTAAAGAATGTATATTTGTATGAAATAATTATACACTAAGGATAAAAAGGACTAAGGCTATGATAGAATTTAAACCTATAAAAGTTGAAAATAAAGCTGAATTTGAAAAATATCTGTTTGACGGCACAGAGCGAGGCAGTGAATACACCTTTGCAAATATGTATATGTGGGGTAGACAGCGTGCGGCGATTGTGGAGGGGCATCTTGTGTTGTTTTCACAGTTTGACCGCAAAAGCGTATATCCGTTCCCGATAGGCAAGGGTGATAAACGGCGAGTGCTTGATGCTGTTATGAACGATGCAAAGGAGCGAGGTGTTACCTGCCGATTTACAGGTCTCAGAGAACACGAAATGGATATTTTACGTGAGCTGTATCCTGACAGATTTCATTTTCATTGTGACAGAGCCTCATACGACTATGTGTATGACATAAACGATTTAGCAGACCTAAAGGGGCGAAAGTACCACAGCAAGAAAAATCATTATAACCGCTTCTGCACAATGTATCCCAACCACAGAATAGAGGAGATAAATGACAGCAATATTGAAAAGGTAATGGAAATGACCGAGCGTTGGTATAGAGAAAGACTTGAGGCAGTACCTGAGTCCGATCTGGAAATGGAGCAAACGGCAATAGCTAAGGCGTTTCGCCGTTACAAGGAGCTTGGTATGGACGGACTTGTAATATTTGACGGTGACGATGCTGTTGCAATGACGATGGGCAGTCCTAATTCTGATAATACGATTGACGTTCATTTTGAGAAAGCAATAGCAGGTGTTGACGGCGCATATTCGTCAATCAACCGTGAGTTTGCTAAGTATATACGTGAGAAATACCCCAATATACAATATCTGAACAGGGAAGAAGATATGGGAATTGAGGGTTTACGAAAATCGAAAGAGAGCTACAAGCCTCACCATTTAGTACAGAAGTATTGGGCAAGATGTCTGGAGGAAGGTTATGAATATTGATTTTCCTGACAAATCACAAATATGCAGTCTTAGAAACGTATGGAAAGAGGCATTTTGTGATACAGATGAGTTTCTTGATATATTTTTCAGCACCGCATTTTCGGAAAAACGTGCCCTTTGTGCCGTTACAAACAACGAAGTTACAGGTATGATGTATTGGTTTGACTGCGAGTGTAACGATTACCCTGTAGCGTATATTTACGCTGTTGCAACAAAAAAGTCATATAGGGGCAAAGGCGTGTGTCACGCAATGATGGATAAGGCACACAAAATTCTGAAACAGCAGGGCTATGCGTGTGCAGTGCTTGTACCTGGAGATAAGTCCCTGTTTGATTTTTACGGCAGTATGGGGTATGTAACGTGTTCGGGAATTAAAAAATATCACGTAAATGCAGAGAAAACGGCTGTAGATATTACAAAAATTGAAAAAGACGAATATGCAAAGCTACGTCGCAAATATTTGCCGCCGCACGGCGTAATACAGGAGAAAGAAAACATCAGCTTTTTATCTTCCCAGTTTGATTTGTATAAGGGTGCGGACTTTGTTATGGTGTGCCGCAAAGATAAAGACACCCTCTATTGTGCCGAAATTCTTGGCAGAACAGATAATATGCCGGGTATTACCTATAGTTTAGGCTGTAAGGAGGGCTATTTTAAGACTGTGGGAGATGCTCCCTTTGCAATGTATTATAAATTATCCGAAAACAGTATAATACCAAAGTATTTTGGTTTAGCATTCGATTGAGTTAGATTTTTTTAAACGAGTAATTTCCTATGTTATTAACAAACAATCCATTAAAAAACCTTTAATCCATATAAACAAGCACCAAATTTTAAAATAAATAAAGGAAAAACATAATCGTATGTCGAAATAATAAACCGACGGGGAAAAACATACGATTTTTGTTATTTTTTTCAGAATTGGGGTAAATATAATATGTATATGTTTTTTCAATTATAAAGGAGGGGAAATATGGCATTCGTATCAGATGATCTGTTTAACGATATATGTATGGCTAACGATATAGTTGACTACGCATCGTCATTTATGACAGTCAAAAAGAGCGGTAAGAACTATATGGCATGCTGTCCGTTCCATAATGAGAAAACCCCTTCGTTTAGTATAGACCGTGACAAACAACTGTTTCACTGCTTTGGCTGTGGTGCAAGCGGAAACTTTGTCCAGCTTGTTATGAGGCTTGAGGGACTTGATTATAAAGATGCTGTCCGTCAGCTTGCAGAGCGTGCCAATATAACTATCCCTGAAACGGGCGTGCGTGAATTAAACGCCGTAACCGAAAAAAAAGAACTAATACTTGAAATGAATAAAATAGCGGCACGATTCTTCTACGATTCGCTGATTGATCCAAAAATCGGCATGGAGGCACGCAGATATTTCACATCAAGAAAGCTGTCAAAGGAAACTATTATTAAGTTCGGACTTGGATACGCACCAAATTCTGTGGATGCACTGTTGAATTTACTCAAAAGCCGTGGTTATAAAGAAAAGGACATTGTAGATGCAGGTCTTGCGGTAATGCGAAACGGCAAGGCTATTGATAAGTACAGAAACCGTGTAATCTTTCCTATTATAAATGTACGTGGCAAGGTTATAGGCTTTGGCGGCAGGGTAATGGGTTCAAACGAGCTTGCAGACGGAACAAAAATTGCAAAATATCTAAATTCTCCCCAAACGCTTGTCTATGACAAGAGCAGTAATGTTTTCGCACTGAATATTGCAAAGAACTCCAACGAAAAAAGCCTTATTCTTTGTGAGGGCTATATGGATGTAATATCCGTACATCAGGCAGGTATAACAAATTGTGTAGCAACATTAGGTACGGCACTGACAGAGCAACAGACGAAATTATTAAACCGTTACTGCAATGAGGTGTTAATCTGCTATGATATGGACGAGGCAGGTACAAAAGCGGCTTTGCGAGCCATAGATATGATAAGCAGTGCGGGAGGGAAATCAAGAGTTATACGGATAACGGGTGCTAAAGATCCCGATGAATACATTTCAAAGTACGGTGTGTCAGGGTTCAGAACGGCAATAGAAAAAGCAATGCCCTCAACTGCGTTTAAGCTGTCGCTTATACGTCAAAAATATGATATAGCAGACACGGACGGAAAAATTCAATTTGTTGATGAGGCGGCAATGTGCTTAGCGACACTTAACAATCCCGTTGAGGTTGAGGCATACATAAAAAAGACAGCGTCTGAAACAGGCATCTCCGAGCGTGCGATATCGGCAAAGTACATTGAACATAAATCCAAAGTGAAAAAGCCGAGACCGGACAGGACAAAAGAGGAATACAAACGCCGTGAAGTTAACAGACTAAACAGCGAAAAACCAAAATCTGAAAGGGTAGGTGCCACAGTTATTGATGCGGAGCGTAAGCTGTTGTCCATTATATCAAAAAGCCGACGGTTATGTATACGTGCAAGCGAACTGATTGAGCCTGAGGAGTTTTCAAACAGTATATATACTACACTTGCAACACGTATGTATGACTGTGTAAAAAACGGCGACACCATAGACGAAGCAATTATACTAAATGAATTTTCGGGTAATACCGATGCGGAAAATACGGCGGCGGCAGTATTTTTCAATAACGAAGAATATTCGGACAGTGACAAGACACTGTACGATTTAATATATACAATAAAACTCAATAAAATTGAAATAAAAATTAACAGTGCCACAGATGCGGGGGAGATTTTTGATCTTATCAAGCAGAAGAATACTCTTGCTGACGAAAGAAAAAAGTGGCAAAACATTAAATCGGAGGGGAAGTAAATGGGCACAGAAAATATAATGCCTGAGAACGTAAATGCGGATAGCACAGCAGAAGATCAGGAATTAATGAAAAAGAAAGCTGAAATAATGCTTTCTATAATTGAAAAAGGAAAAAAGAACGAATATCTGACATATAACGAGATAAATGCGGCATTTGAAGGTATTGAAATTGCACTCGAAGAGCTTGAAAAGCTATACGATGTTCTTGAGAGCGAAAAGGTCGAAATCGTAGAGGATATGGACAAGGAGCTTGAGGGAATTGAGGATATGGAGGTATCTAAAGAGGAACTTGAGGATTTGTCAGTACCTGAGGGTATAAGCACAGACGATCACGTAAAAATGTACCTTAAGGAGATAGGCCGTGTAGACCTTCTTTCTGCGGAGGAGGAAACAGAGCTTGCAAGGCGTATGGCAGAGGGCGATGAAGAAGCAAAGAAAAAGCTTGCAGAGGCAAACCTGCGTCTTGTTGTAAGTATTGCAAAGAGATATGTGGGCAGAGGAATGATGTTCCTTGACCTTATACAAGAGGGAAACTTAGGACTTATACGTGCTGTGGACAAGTTCGATTACGAAAAGGGCTACAAATTCTCAACCTACGCTACATGGTGGATTCGTCAGGCTATCACAAGAGCAATTGCCGATCAGGCAAGAACTATCCGAATTCCTGTCCACATGGTAGAGACGATAAATAAACTTGTTCGTGTATCACGTCAGCTTGTTCAGGAGCTTGGTCGTGAGCCTACACCCGAGGAGCTTGCAAAAGGACTTAATATGTCGGTAGAAAAAGTCCGTGAGATTTCAAAGATTTCACAGGAGCCTGTGTCACTTGAAACACCTATAGGCGAAGAAGAGGACAGCCATCTTGGAGACTTTATCCCTGATGATGATGCACCTGCACCCTCTGAGGCGGCAAGCTATGTATTGTTAAAGGAACAGCTTGTCGACGTACTGCAAACCTTGACGCCACGTGAAGCAAAGGTATTAAAACTGCGTTTTGGTCTTATAGACGGCAGACAGCGTACGCTTGAAGAAGTTGGTAAGGAATTTAACGTAACACGTGAACGTATACGTCAAATCGAGGCAAAGGCATTGAGAAAGCTCCGTCATCCAAGCCGTTCTAAAAAGCTCAAGGATTTTCTTGACTGATAATCGGGGGTTAATATGGATTGGACAAAGGTAACAATATATACAACAACAGAGGGAATAGAGCCTGTAAGCGGCAGACTTATGCAGCTTGGCATAACGGGACTTGTAATAGAGGACGAATCTGAATTTAACGAGTTTTTAGAAGAGACAAAGGACACGTGGGATTATGTAGATGAGGACCTTGTAAAGGCAATGTCGGGTGATACTCGGGTAATTGCGTATATAAGCGATGATGCATCGGGAAGGGAGCTGTATACATCAATTAAATCCACCTTAGCAGAGCTTGCGGCAATGGATACGGACGGAGTTTACGGCAGACTGGAGATTGACACGCAAAGTACGAAAACCGAGGACTGGGCAAACGCATGGAAGCAGTATTTCCATACTATGGAAATAGGCGATAAAATTCTCGTAAAACCGCAGTGGGAGGAGTTGACAGAGCCTACAGACAGAGTAGTATTCAATATAAACCCGGGTATGAGCTTTGGTACAGGCTCTCACGAGACTACACAGCTGTGTCTTGCACAGCTTGAAAAGTATATCACCCCGGGCTGTAATATGCTCGACTTAGGTTGTGGAAGCGGTATACTGTCAGTAGTTTCACTGCTTTTGGGTGCAAAGGATGCGGTGGCGGTGGATATTGATCCCAACTGTATAGATACAGCATACGAAAATGCGGATATGAATAATATTGATCGTGACCGCTATACTGTAATAAGCGGAAATGTGGTAACAGATCCTGATGTAAAAGCTGTTATCTCACAACACAAATATGATGTTGTGGCGGCGAACATAGTAGCAGACGTTATAATCGGTCTTGCACCGTCTGCGTATAAATATAAAAAAGACGGCGGTGTATTTATAACCTCGGGCATAATCGACGGACGTCAGGAGGAGGTCAGGGAGGCGCTTGTAAAAGAGGGCTTTACAGTAGTTGATATGCAGCGGAGAAAGGATTGGTGGAGCATTGTCTGCAAGTAAAGTATCAGAAAATGTAACACAACATTCTGTCGGAAGCTACAACTTCTACAGTATAGTAACTGCAAAAGGCAAGTACGTAATCGGAGGTGTTCCGCAACCGCTTGGAAGTGAGTACATCGAACAGGCACAGGATGCTACGGCGATTATTCTTCTTACATCAAAGCCTGAATTTTGTGGCGGTGTAGGCGATGTAATTGCAAAAAATCCTGAAATTAAAGTTTTTGCAACAACGGCAGGATTACGTAATATCAAGGAGATTATAAACACTGATGTAAATGAGTGCGTTATAAAAGACTTATCACAGATTGACGGTATACAGTTTTTTACTGCTCCGAACCTACCTTGGGTAGACACGTGTCTTGCCATGTATGACGGCGTATTATTCTCGGGCGAACTCTTTTCGGGAGATGAAAAGTATTATAAATCCCGACTTGCCGTTAATCCGACATTTGTTGCATCGGCAGTGGAGCGGGTTAAAGAAATATCACCGAAAAAGATTTGCCCTGCTGTCGGCAGTGTTTGTGACATTGATAAAGTTCTTAACGAGTATGAGAGCTATACAATACAGGACATACGTGAAAAACCGCTTGTAAGTATAATATACAGCAGTGAATACGGCTTCACAAAATCCCTTGCAGAGCACGCAAAAACTAAGCTTGATAAGAGTGTAGATGTATATTTTTCATCGGCAGCGGAGGCTGATAAATCAGTAGTTGATAAATCCGATGCCCTAATAATAGGCACAAACACGATAAACCGCAACGCACCAAAGCCCGTATGGGATATCATAACAAGTCTTGATTTGGTAAATAAACGGCAGATGCCCTATTTTGTGTTTGGCTCATTCGGCTGGGCGGGCGACGGAATAAAGCTTATAGACAAAACTCTACAGGCAATGGGAATGAAACAGGTATCAAAGCCTGTACAAACGCTGTTTGCCCCTGCTGAACAAGATTTTAATCAGCTTGAAAAAGCTATTTTGAAGTTGATTTCCGCACTAAACTGTGAATAATTTTTGGGGCAAGAGAAACTGCTCATTCAAAAACGGGCAATTTCCTGTGTTAAAAAACTTGCAAAGATGAGCAGTATGTGGTATAATATTACAGAAAGACTTGCAAGCGAGAATTTTTTACTTTACAATATAGATTGAGAGGAGATGATACCGATGGCAACGAAAAAGAAAAAAGTATTGACATATAACGGAAAGCCTATAATCAGATGCGGCAATCGCATATACTATGGCGATCTTAACGATAAGCTTATACTTGTGCTTGACATCACAAATACCAAGAACGTAAATGGACTTGAAACAGCAACAGAAGTCCTTGTCCAGGTTATGGACAACACAGGCGAATTTGGCAAGGGGCAAGTATTCAGAAAAGCAACACGTGACAATCTTTACAAAGCACTGGATATAGGCGAATGGTGGCTTAAAGACGC
>JAQXXM010000077.1 GCA_029226065.1 Clostridiales bacterium | reverse complement strand
ATGAGTATAATATTCAGCGTGTCGTTTCTTAATCCCTGCAGCCACATTAAATATTCCATATAAATGTTCTCCCTGTTTTATATAGCACCATTGTAGCACAGTACAGAGAAAAAATCAAGTGGTTATTGTAACTGCCGACGTATATCTATTACGCATAACATTCTGCTTTTTTCTCATTATGCTTATTAACAAAATACAAAGCAAAATCTATTCCTACCATAATAATATTAATTATATACATTATTAGCACATAATTAATTGCGCCCGACGCAAGCTTGCCTGAAATTCCGGCTACATATCCTATGATAATCGCCACCATAAAAACAACGCTTTTTCCCTTTGTTGACTTTGATACAAAGCTTTTGTACACCGATATGGGCCATGATAGTCCAAAACATATAAGCATTACTACCTCAAAAAATGACTGCATTTTAAATTTCTCCTCTTTTCTTTTATTATATTATCATTATACCATTGACAAATCCAAAAGTAAAATATATAATTATTATGATATCTATAACCACAAGTTATATATGGAGGGTGTAATGGAATTAAATAAACTTTACTATTTTCACATAGTTGCAAAATATCAAAATATTACAAAGGCATCGGAGAAGCTGTACGTATCCCAGCCGGCAATAACAAAGGCTATGAAACAGCTCGAAGAAGAGCTTGAAACACCGCTTTTCTACAAAAAGGGTAAACATATTTACCTGACGGATTTTGGTTTATACCTCAAAGGCGAAACAGATAAAATGTTTGCTATATGGAAAAACATACAAACCGAAGCACAGAAAAACAAGCAAATAGCACATAGCAGTATACATCTTAATGTGCTTGCCGCAACCGCTATTGTTACAGATGCCGCACTTGAGTTCAAAAAATTGCATAATAACGCTATTTTCCACATCATACAAAACGAAGAGGCTAACTGCGATATATCTATATCAACAAATTCGGTCAATTTTACAAGTTTGCCGCAATTTACCGACAAGCGTATATTTGAGGAGAAAATATACTTAGCAACGCCAAAAACAGACGAATATAACAACAGGTCCGTCATTTCACTTGACGAAGTCGCAGACAAAGGCTTTGTAAATCTGTCAGGCTCAAGGCTGTTCAGAGTTGTATGCGATAAGTTTTGCGAATTGGCAGGATTTACGCCTAACATTATATTTGAATCTGACTCGCCCGCTACTGTGAAAAATATTATAAAAACAGGTATGGGAATAGGATTTTGGCCTGAATTTTCATGGAGTGAGTTTCCGATTGATGATGTTAATCTGATACCCATACAAAACCCCGTATGCAAAAGAGAGCTTATAATCGGTCTGCACACTAATATTTTTACATCAAAAATAGTAAATGATTTTTACACTTTTCTCATAGACTACATTGATAAACATACAAAGGGGACGTGAAAAAACAGCACCGATCGTTTGACGGCAAATCTATCTGCATTTTAGCATAAATAGATTACAAAAACACTGTTAAAGCAGTTATTTTTGAAGAAATCTGACTTTTTCAGATTTCTTTTTATCTATGCCGTCAAACTACGAACGAAAACCGTCACTTGAGTACCAGTGTACACGGCGTGATAACCCTCATAGCCTTGCTATTCGGCGGTTTTCGTTCGTTCTGCACTATTTTTTCGCATCCCCTTAGGAAGTATTCGACTTTCTTTACAGCCCCACAGTTAATTAGTGTCAACTTCCCACTTTAAAATTGTTCCGTCAATGGCGTTTATTTCCGCCTCATACTCTGTACCGCCCTGTCTGAATTCCAGTTCATATTGCCACACACCGTCATCACGGTCAAGGTCGATATTTATAAATGTCACATCGTCCGCTGTCAGGCCTGCTTTTTCAAGTGCGATTTGTTCTGCTTTTTCTTCGCCTATAAATTCAGTATTATCAGTTGTTGTCTGTGTTGGCGCAGGTGTTGCTGAGGTCTGTGTGCTTGACGGCGGCGGTGTTTGCTGTGCTGAATTATTACAGCCCGTCATAAACAATGATGAAATAGACATCATAAGCGCAAGCAAAATTAATTTTTTCATATCGGTCTCCTTTCTGAATACGCTTTTATCTGTTCTTTGATTATATTATATCATTTCATCGTGATATTAGTCAATATTATATTGTTTAATCTTGTGTTAATTTTTCTCATACTTCTTTTTGTATATAAACTCGGTTTGGTGTTAAACTAAACAGGAAAATATATAGAAAGAGGGTAATAATATGAAATGCTACATTGAAATCACTGACGTACATGCTCGGGAAGTTCTCGACTCACGAGGCAATCCCACAATCGAGGTAGAAGTCTCTACAGACGATGCTGTAGGCAGAGCAATTGTTCCGTCGGGCGCATCAACAGGCGAATATGAAGCGTATGAGCTTCGTGACGGTGACAGAAAGCGGTATGACGGAAAAGGCGTTATTAAAGCTGTTAAAAATGTAAATGATGTGATTGCTGACGAAATAATCGGTATGAACGTACTCGACCAGCGTGAAATAGACTCCGCTTTACGCCGTCTTGACGGAACAGAAAATCTCCGCAAGCTTGGCGCAAACGCTGTGTTAGGCGTTTCACTCGCCTGTGCAAAAGCGGCGTCAAACAGCCTGTGTATTCCCCTCTACAGGTACATTGGCGGTGTCAATGCACACGTTATGCCTGTTCCTATGATGAACATTCTAAACGGTGGTGCTCATGCAAATAATAATGTAGATATTCAGGAATTTATGATAATGCCTATTGGTGCAAATTCGTTTTCCGAGTGTATCAGGCGTTCCTGTGAGGTATATTATGAGCTTAAGCGACTGCTAAACGAAAAAGGCAGTGCCACATCTGTCGGTGACGAGGGCGGATTTGCACCAAATCTGAATAATGATGAGGAGGCGCTGGACTTAATTTGTTCAGCCATCGACCGTGCAGGGTATTCAGCAGGCGAGGATTTCAAGATAGCAATTGATGCGGCAAGCTCGGAATGGGTATCGGAGGGCGGATACCAATTGCCGAAATCAGGTATATTTAAAACTACCGCAGAGCTTATCAGCTACTGGGAGGATTTGTGTGCAAGATATCCCATCTTTTCTATAGAGGACCCGTTGGGCGAGAATGACTTTGAGGGCTTTTCAGAGCTTACTCGCCGCATTGGCGACCGTGTACAGATAGTAGGTGACGATTTATTTGTGACAAATCCGAAACGTCTACAGGAGGGAATTATATCCGCCGCAGGTAATTCGATTTTAATAAAGGTAAACCAAATCGGCACACTCACCGACACCCTCGACGCTATTGAGCTTGCGCATAAACATGGCTACACCGCTGTAGTATCACACAGAAGCGGAGAAACAGAGGACACGACAATTGCCGATATTGCCGTTGCCACAAACGCAGGTCAAATCAAAACGGGTGCACCGTCACGAACAGACAGGACCGCTAAATACAACCGTCTGCTCCGCATAGAGGAGGAGCTGGGCAATGAGGCAGAATTTGCTGATTTGCGATAACAGAACGGGGCTGCTGTGTTAATATCCATAACACAACAGCCCTTATTTATGTTAGAAACATCACATCATCAAGTGTCTTAAATACGTAATCAGCCTTGGTATTTTCAAGCCGCCCGTCTCTTTTTACCAATCCGCCGTATATGTCTGCATTTTTGCCCGACAACACATCTATCTCTCTGTCGCCTATCATAATAGTGGCGTTTTTGTCCAATTGATATTCCTTGATTATATATTCTATTCCATCAGGTGATGGTTTCTTTTGAAATCCGTAATCGGATGTTACGTACGCTTTAAAATATTTAAGCATATCGTATCTTTTAAGATAGAAAACAAGTGTGTCGGTGTTTCTGTGGGTGTATATATAATTCACCCCTTTATGCTCGGACACATATTTAAGTATTTTTTCAGCATCGGGGTACGGCATTATTTCGGGCTTGAGTTCTACAGTATCTGTATATGCCCTGAACTCTTTTATTTCTGACTCAGTAAGCGAATATTTGTCAAACGCATATTGAAAATTCACCAATAACGCATCAGTAACTTCTTTCACATCGTATTCTCTGTTATGGTTATCAAGCATCATACAAAACGCTTTTGATATATGCGGATAACTATTAAACAGCGTACCGTCAAAATCCCAGATGAAATTTTTCATTTTACATCTCCTGTTTGTACAATCCTCTTAAAATTGCAATTTCTCTTTCGTATCCGTCAAGCTCGTTGGGAGTTTCAAGATAGAACGGCAAATTACGCAAATAATTATGGTTCAGTATCCTTTCAAAAGCATCTGTTCCTATAAATCCTTCGCCAATTTTTTCGTGTCTGTCCTTGTGTGATGCATACGGATTTTTACTGTCGTTTATATGCACCGCCTTTAATCTGTCAATTCCGATTATACGATCGAACTCATCAAGAACACCGTCAATATCCTCTACTATATCATACCCTGCATCGTATACGTGGCACGTATCAAGACACACGCCAAGCTTGTCACTAAGCTCCGTACGGTCTATTATATCACGTATTTCCTCAAAACTCCTTCCAACCTCACTGCCCTTACCTGACATTGTTTCAAGAAGTACAGTTGTTGTCATTTCGGGATAAAGCACCTGATTTAGATGCTCGCAAATGAGCTGTATACCCACTTCTGCGCCTTGCTTTACGTGACTTCCCGGGTGGAAGTTATACAATTGACCGGGTGTATACTCCATACGTCTTAAGTCATCTGCCATAGTATTCTTCGCAAATTCACGTATAGACGGGTCTGCCGCACACGCATTTAATGTGTACGGTGCATGGGCAAGAATTGTTTTTATTCCGTTTTCCTTGCTGTATTCCAAAAATGCCTGTATATCAGCCTCATCAATGGGTTTTGCCGCTCCGCCGCGAGGGTTTCTTGTAAAAAACTGAAATGTATTTGCATTAATTGATACAGCCGTTTTTGCCATATTCAGATATCCTTTTGAGGATGATAAATGACAACCTATTGTAAGCATAATCGTATTTCCTTTCTATTATATTCTTTTCGCAAGCTTTTCCACGTTTTCCCGTCTGTACTCCTCAAATCTGTCCTCTGCAATAGCGTCTCTTATTTCTTCCATCAAGTGGTTGTAGAAATACAGATTATGCAGAACGCATAAACGCATACCAAGCATCTCCTTTGCCTTGAACAGATGACGTATATACGCCCTCGAATAGTTACGGCAGGCAGGACAGCCGCACGTATCGTCAATAGGCGCTGTGTCTGTTTCATACTTCTGATTGAGCAAGTTCATTGTCCCGTGTTTTGTAAATATAAATGCATGGCGTGCATTACGTGATGCAATAACACAGTCGAAGAAATCAACTCCTCTTGCAACTGCCTCAATTATGTTTGACGGCGTTCCGACACCCATTAAATATCTCGGTCTGTCCTCAGGCGCATGGGGCAATACCACATCTAAGATATGATACATTTCCTCATGGCTCTCACCGACCGCAAGACCGCCTATTGCATAACCGGGCAAGTCGAGCTTTGCAATCTGTTTCATATTCTCGACACGCAAATCGTCATACACTCCGCCTTGATTTATTCCAAAAAGCATTTGCTGTTTATTTATTGTGGTATCAAGTGTATTTAGTCTGTTCATTTCAGCCTTGCACCTTTCAAGCCAACGATACGTTCTGTCAACAGACTTTTTTACATAATCACGAGGTGACGGATTTTCTATACATTCATCAAACGCCATTGCAATAGTCGATGCAAGGTTTGACTGTATCTGCATACTTTCCTCAGGGCCCATAAAGATATGTCTGCCGTCAATATGCGAGTTAAAGCTAACTCCCTCTTCCGTTATTTTTCGCAAGCCTGCAAGGGAAAAAACCTGAAATCCGCCGCTGTCTGTAAGAATTGGTCTGTCCCAGTTCATAAACTTATGAAGTCCGCCCAGCTGATGAATTATCTTATCACCCGGACGAAGATGCAGATGATACGTGTTAGACAGTTCCACCTGACATCCTATCTCTTTTAAATCCATAGTCGATACTGCACCCTTAATTGCCGCAAGCGTACCTACATTCTGAAAAACAGGTGTTTTTATAACGCCATGCACCGTATGAAATTCACCAAGACGTGCCTTACCATTTGTGTGTAATATTTTAAACATATTCTATTTCCTTTTATATTTTATTTTTTTCGCAAAAGGCGAAAAACCACCTTAACTATTTGCTCTTCACTTGTTTATTCAATGATAGCATCATTGAATAAACATAGCATCACCGAAGCTGAAAAATCTGTATTTTTTATCTACCGCTTCACGATATGCGTTTAATACGTTCTCTTTGCCTGCAAGTGCGGACACAAGCATTATTAGTGTCGATTCGGGTAGATGAAAGTTGGTTATAAGTGCATCTATAACATTGAATTTCTTGCCCGGGTATATAAATATATCCGTCCAGCCTGTTGATGCTTTAAGAGGTAACCCTGACTGACCGACAGTTTCAAGAGTTCTTGTTGCGGTTGTGCCGACAGATATTATTCTTCCGCCCTCGCTTTTTGTCTTATTGATAAGTTCTGCCGTTTCTTCGGGTAAAATATAAAATTCCGAGTGCATTTTGTGGTCGGCTATTTCATCAGCTTTTACAGGTCTGAATGTGCCTAACCCCACGTGCAGTGTGACATAACCAATCTTCACGCCCTTAGCACGAAGCCTTGATAACAGCTCCGGTGTAAAGTGCAGTCCTGCTGTGGGTGCCGCCGCCGAGCCGTTATGCTTTGCATATACGGTCTGGTATCTGTCTTTATCTTCAAGCTTTTTCGTAATATACGGCGGCAATGGCATTTCGCCAAGCTCGTCCAGGACATTTTCAAACACACCGTCATACTCGAATTTTACAAGTCGGTTACCGTCGTTTATAACGTCTAAAATTTCCGCCTTAAGCTTTCCGCCTCCAAACACAAATCTCGCACCCGGCTTTGCACGTCTGCCCGGTTTTAGTATAACCTCCCATGTATCAAGAGAATGTTTATTTAACAGCAAAAACTCAATTGCGCCGCCTGTATCTTCCTTTTCGCCATAAAGACGGGCAGGAATAACACGGGTATCGTTTAATATAAGTGCATCTCCCGGGTTTATCATATCCTCTATATCATAAAAATGCTTATGCTCAGTTTTTCCACTGACCTTATCAAGCACCATAAGACGTGATTCGTCACGCTTTGACAACGGCTCCTGTGCTATAAGCGATTCAGGTAAATCGTAGTAAAAATCAGATGTTTTCATTATTTCCTCCGCACCGCATACAGCGGTTATTAATATCATCATATATTGTACCACAAATCACCCTCTTTTGCAATAGCCTTTTAATTAATTGCGTTGTTTTCACCAAGTCCGTGCATAAATCCCGAAAGGCTCACGGTCATTATATCACCGCCCACAGGCTTGCCGTCTATGACAATTACGTTTGCGTATACAGTTTCACCTACGTCAACAGGATAGTTTGTTACGATAAATGTATATCGTTTTCCGCTTTTGCCTCTATACGGCAGTAAATCCAACCCTGACTTCAACTGCATAGCGTTATAGCTTTCATATACCAAGTCAAACGTCTGCGGAACAGTTATATCCGCTAAATCCGTTACATCGCCATCAGTCTCCCAACCGTAGTCTGTCAAAAATTGCAGGCATTTATCCTTATCCGTCACATCTCCGTACACCGTAAACACACCTATAACAAATACGGACAGACATAACAGTAAAATTACCGATATACTTTTTTTCATAAATATTTACATAACTCCCTTACAAAAGACTGATATACTTATATGTTTATTTTAATTTTTTACAAATATTACCACGATTATAACGTTGGTAAATGACTATAATAAAAGTGAGATATTTGTAATTCAGAAAGGAGCATAATTATGTTCAATAAAATAACTCTTGGCCTTGTGATTATAGGCGCACTTAATTGGCTTACTATAGGACTTTTCGGGTTTGATATGGTAGGCGCACTGTTTGGCGGTCAGATGGCATTATTATCGAGAATAGTATACACCCTGGTAGGTCTTTCGGGGTTATGGTGTATTACATTCTACTTCTCGCATAATGCTGTAAACCAGACACATTAAAACTATGGGGCTGTTGCATTTAGCGCATGAGGAGGTGTTGCTAACGTAACACCCCCTTTATTTTATAGAAAAAATATACCAAAAATATTTTCTGTGCAAATTATCCATTTGACTTTTATGACAATTTATGGTATAATAATTACAGAAAGCCTTGCAGAGCAAGCATTTTTACTTATGGTATAATAATTACAAAGTTAGATGAAAAGGAGCAGATACCCATGTATTGTATCGGAGATAAAGTTGTGCATCCTATGCATGGCGCCGGAATAATTAAAGATGTGAAAAAAATTGTACTCAGCGGTATTGAGCGTGAGTATTATGTTGTCTGCTTCATTGTAGGTAATATGATTTCCGATATACCTGTAGACGGTTGCGAGAAAATAGGTATACGTAATGTTATTTCAAAAACCGAGGCGCAAAAGGTCCTTGATTTTTTCCGTACATACGATGTAGGCAATGATATAAACTGGAATAAGCGTCAGCGTGAAAATATGGAAAAGCTGAAATCAGGCGATATATACAGAGTTGCAGGCGTATTAAAGGAGCTTATGTGCCGTGAAAAGCGTAAAGGACTTTCAACGAGCGAGCGTAAAACCTTAGGGTCTGCAAGACAAATCATTCTAAGCGAACTTATAATGTCTGAAATCGCAAGCGAAACGGATATTGAGCTTATATTAAACGAATGTGCATCAGATGCCGCCGAGGCAATAGCAAAATCATAACATATTTGGAGCTTTAGTAAAACGGTACAAAACGGACAAATGCCGACGAGGCTTAATCCTTATGTATGTTTTGTATAGCTCCATTTTATTTTAGGAGTTGAGATTTTATGGTAAGTACGGTAATAGTCGCAGGAGGTAAAGGCACACGTATGGGTGCAGAGAAAAACAAGCTTCTTCTGTCCCTGTCAGGCAAAGAAATAATCTCAAGAACAATTGATGTGTTTAATTCGTGCAGTGCGGTTGACGAGATAATAGTGGTTGCGGCAAAGTGTGATATGGATACAATTTCGGATATTATTAACCGTGACAAATTCCATAAAGTCACACACATTGCCGAGGGCGGTGCAACTCGTCAAGGCTCAGTATATAACGGATTACAATGTGTGTCGGGTGATATTTGCCTTATCCATGACGGTGCAAGGTGTTTTATTACACACACTGAAATAGAAAATGTAATAAAGGGCACTATCCGTTACGGTGCCGCCGCTTGCGGAGTGACCGTAAAGGATACACTTAAGTCGGTAGATGAAAACGGCAATATTATTGGTACGATTGACAGGGAGAAAACTGTACAAATTCAGACGCCACAGGCGTTTCGTACACAGGAAATAAAAGATTTGCACCACAGGGCTGTAAATGATAATATTGAAGCAACTGATGACTGCGGACTCTTTGAGCATTACGGAAAAACCGTACATTTGACGTTAGGCAGTTATGACAATATTAAAATTACTTCACCTGAAGATATGGCAATCGGCGAGAGTCTTT
>JAQXXM010000076.1 GCA_029226065.1 Clostridiales bacterium | reverse complement strand
ATAATCTGTCCTTCACTGCGGACATGAAAGTGTATTGCGTCCATAAACACAACTGCATAGATTTCCTCAAGCGGCCTTGACTGCCATTCACGTACCACTGGCAGTATTTTATCCGTTATTCTGCTTATGGTGGTATCGGAACACTCAAGCCCGTAAATATCCCTAATGTGAGCCTCTATATCGCCTGTTGTCATTCCTTTGGCATACATTGATATTATCTTTTCCTCAATGTCTCCGGTTAAAGTTGTTTGATTTTTCTTGACAAGCTGCGGCTCAAATTCGTCGTTGCGATCTCTCGGAACTTTGATTTCGGTTTCTCCAAAGCTTGTTTTAAGTGTCTTTTTAGAATAGCCGTTTCGACTGTTTTCTCCTGATTTGTTGCGATAATCATGCTTTGTATAACCTAATTCATCATCAAGCTCCCCGTCCAGACCATTTTCAAGCATTTCTCCGACCATCATCTTAAATACGTCTTTCAGGTCATCAAAATTCTTTACATCCAGTCCTTTCATAATATTGCGCAAATTCTCTTTGCGTTCCTGTTCTGCTGCCCGTTCTTCGGGACTTAATTTGTACCTTGGCATATTAAAAACCTCCAAAATGATATTTTTATTATACATCATTTTGGAGGCTTCGTAAAGACATTACGCAAAATTTGGGATTGCCCCGATCTTCACTTGAGAAATATTTATGTCTGTCTCTTTCTAACGCAATAAATTAATATGCAGTGACATAGCAATCATTCGTTTTGGTCTGACATTTGCAACGTAGCAGCCATTTAAACTGCTACGTTTTTTTTGATTGGGAATTAATTTCCTAAAAGCAAAAAAGTCTACCTATCGGAGTGAAGTACAGTGAAACGACAGACAGCTCCAATGGTGACTTTTTAAATTATTAAACTGTGATTAAACGACTGATTTGTGTTTTATTTTACTCATCATATTGAGCAAGCAGTTCAAAGAAATCACATGAATTAATTATGTTAATAAGCTCTCGGATTGAATATTTACCTATTTTCTTAGATATTTTATTCACTTTACTTCTCACCGTGCTTTCCTCAATAAATTCCTCTGATGCAATATCTTTGTATTTTTTTCCCTCGCAGAGCTTTTTCAAAATCGCTATATCTCTCGAAGAAAGGGGAGAGAGCAGATTTGCACATATAAGAATATTCTTCTGATTTTTCTTTAAATTTGCAAGTTCATCAACAATAGTGCGATTGATGGTTTTTGAGAAAGGCTTTGAAACAGCGGCTTCCTTAATGGTGTTTATGACCTCCACAATCGACGATTTTTTTTCAAGAAAATCCGTTGCACCTGCCTCAAATGCACTTAGTATATTTTGAGTGTCATTATAAGCCGTAAGCATAATTATTTTTGTGTCAGGCATATACGACAATATTGTTTTTGTAGCATAAAACCCTGCACCATCTGTTTCCATCTGAATATCCATAAGAATGATATCAGGAGTGGTGTTTTTGGCTACTTTGATACAGTCAGTGGCAGAATTGACAGTGCCGACGACCTCAAAATCAGGTTCGTTTTGCAGTATGAATGCGAAGTGATCTGCAACCTCGAACATATCATCAGCAATAAGAATTTTGATTGACATAATCTTGTATCCTCCTCAAAAATCAAAATTGTGATGGCAGTAATATATAGAAAGTAGTACCATTGCCATATTTTGTTTTATACGATATTTTTCCGTTATGCATATTTATAATATCAAGAGCGTACGACAATCCAACGCCCCAGTTGGTATTGAGGGATTTAGTTGTAACAAAGTCCTTGAAAATAGACTTGCGAAGACTGGGTTTTATACCTATTCCGTCGTCGGCAATGGATATTGCCGTATAGTTTATTTCGGGCTTTATATCAATAGTAACGGTACCGCCGTTGCCTTTTGCCTCTATTGCCTGAATGGCATTTTTCATAATGTTTGAAACTGCCTCGGTCAGATAGAAAGAGTCAATATATATGATATTTTTCGACGTGCCGTATAGCTTTTCAATTTTAATTTCAGACGGACATTCTATCTGGTCTATAATTTCATCCATAAAATCTTCAGCAAATATCTTATCCTGAAAGAAGTCATCACGCGAAGAATTCATTGAATTCAGCGACGAAATATGAGTGAGAAACTCATCTGACTTTGACTTTACATCAGAGATCTTTGTCATTCTGTCCTCATCAGGAGCAATAATTGCATCCTCAAGCATTAGCTGAAGAGTTATAAGCATATTCTTTGTCGAATGTAGAATTTTGCGTACCTCTGTGTTTTTGCGTTTCATTTTCACACGCAACATCATCTTTTTGAGTTTTCCGTTTGTTCTTGCAATATTAAACGATGTAAATACATAGAGCATACAACCGATACATATTAACATAATTATTATGTACGTACGGCTTACGGCAAATGAAAAAGATCTGGGTGAAATAATATCGTAAATTCCATTTAATGCATATAAGCTTCGTATGCTTGTAATCTTGAAAATGACAAAGTACAAAACATCCGTAAGCAGTACAAACAGGAAAATACCTATAAGCTGACGTTTAGAATAAGGTGAGGATAATTTTTTGTAGTTTGCAAGCATAACAAATAGTGGCAACAGGAAAACAAACAAAACTCCTAACCATAGCAAGAAATCTGCTGCTTTAAGTATATATATTTCTGTCATACTGCCTGTTTCTATATATCGGATATATACAGAGAACGACACTTTCGGATTATAAAACAAAATGTATGCTACATCAAACAACGATACGGCAATAGCGGCGAACCATCTTTTCAAGGCTGAAAGATTTACATATGATAATGAAAAGAATACGAGAGATGAAATATACATAGCTGAAAATATCGTAAACATTTTCATTATCGTAAACAGCGAAAACCTTGGTTTTATAAAAAGCATAAATAATCTGTAATCGAGGTATCCGAACAACTTGACAGTTGTGTATTGATCAAGGCATGCAACCTTATTCATACTTACATACATAAGACCAATAAGTGACCATATAACGAGCAAGAATCCGACTGAATACTTGCTTGCGTAATTTTTAAATGTACAATACAGTGAAAATACAATTAAAAAAATAAAAATGAGCATCATATTCTTATCACCCCTCTTTCGATAAATGTTAACTCCTTTCATAAGTAATTATAGCATAAAGGGTAAAAAAAGTAAAGATAAATTTTGTATATACTGATGTGGTAATATTTTCATTTATGTGCAAAATATACAAAACACACCATACTATTTTTTACAAATCGGTAAAAATGTTCCCTAAAAACCAACATTTCTTCGATAAAATAAAGGAAAAGCGGGCTTTTGGAGTGAAAATGTTTGCGAAAAAGCATATTGATAAAATTGTCTAAAGAATGTAAAATAGTATTGTGAAAAGTGTTACATTTCTGTAAATATTCGTTAATTATCAGAAAGAGGTTGGATATATGAAAAAACAAATTATGAGTGTAGTGTCAGCGGTGTGTATTATTGCATGCTTTGCTTCAGCACAGGCGGTAACGGTTACGACTAATGAAGAGCTTGAGCAGTACACAACTACAAAGGTGAATGAGTACCTCACAAGATATCACCTTACAACTGCTGAAAACATTGAAAACGGCTATAAGGGCGGTGAAGGTTATCAGCTTACAATGGCTATGGCAATAAGTGATGCCAACCCCAAAAGTATGATAAGGGGCGATGATACATCAGGAACCCACGTGAGCTATGACGGCGGAGAAACATGGAAGATGAGTGATACGAGACTTATTGGCGTAGTAACCGGTCTTGCGTTTTATCCGGGCTCTGACAAAATAGCGTTTGCAGTGGTAGAGGGTGCAAAAACCCGTGCGGGTGTGTATAAATCCACCGACGGCGGAAACACATGGGACAGAGTGCAATATATTCCCAACTCAAGTAAACATATGACCTATACAAAGATAGGTTTTGGCAAAAAAGACGAAAAAACAGGCAAATGCCCTGGATATGTTATCTCGACAGGCTTTACAGCCCCCGACGGATACAGTTACGGTACTGAGGATGTACAAATGCGTGGTGTTTATAAATCCACTGACGGCGGAGATACATGGGTACAGCTTGACGAATTTAAAAACGGACTTCCGCTTGCGTTGTGGATTGATGATTCATCCGATACAGTAATAGTATGTACGAGAGACCGAGGTATAAGCGTGAGCTATGATGGCGGAGCGACATGGACACAGAAAAACAACGGCTGGCCCAAAATCGGTGCAACAGCCATTGCAGTAGATCCGTATGACAAAAACCACTGGGTAGCGATTGCGACAAACTCAAACCCTGTCACAGAGGAATACCCTGATGGTAACCCATATGCATACATAAGATACCCCCATTATACAAATGGCGAACATCATAGTAATAAATTCGACATATTATACGAAACAAATGACGGCGGAGAAAACTGGTCATTGCTTGATGCAACATTTGAAGGCGGATTAATTAACGGTGTAAATCCCAAGATGATAGGATTTTCGTATCAGCAATCCAACGACAAAAAATACACCTATTTATATATAAGCTTTGACGAATCGGTATATCCCACGAGAGTAAGTAAAGACGGCGGTAAAACTTTTGTTAAGATAGACGTAGACGATACAAACTCGATACAGAACCCACGAGGCTGGTATTCAGACCAACTGTGTTTCACAAAGGATGTCACAATGACAAGCGGTCAGGGATGCGGTGTCACATTATATGATGACGAATCGGGACAGTTCAAGATGAAGAACAGCGGAATATCTGGCGGACTCGGTATGACATATTACTTTGACAAAGACGGCAAACTGCAGTTTGTCGGACTTATGGATGTAGGCATAATGCAGGCAGGTAAGTATGCAAAGTATGACGGTTACGATTGGTATGACGGCGATTTCCCGTTGATAAGAGAAGCACCTGATTTTGCATGGGGCACAGGCGGACGGTCATCGGGATTTGTAACGCAAGATCCGAATGATGAAAATCATTTCTTCACCGTAGCAGGTGCTGCGCCGTATGGCGGAAATAGTGCAATAATAGAAACGATAAACGGCTTTGAAAGCTCAATCATACATCAGGGAATATATGATTTGATGGAGAGTGAGCGGGATGCAGGAACAGCATCAAGGAACAGTGCCTATGTAGAATACGGCGGAGACAATCTCATATATTCCACATGGTTTGTATCCGAGGACAACGGAGAAAATTGGCGTGAAACAAAATACGCAATAAACGATGTGGGTAACCAAAACGGAGATATATGTTATGCAATCAGCAAGAATAGATTGATGATATCAACCGATAGAGCAAAGACATGGACAAATACAGGATTTTCGTTCTCTGATGTAAGAAGACGTGCAGTAGTAGATGTAAATGACGATTATGTGGTATGGGTACCAAACCACGGCAATTCAACATTATATCGTGTGGATTTAAGAAACAAAACGGTACAGACCTTCGGACCTGAAAACGGACTTGTTTCACCAAACGAGAGAGCGTGCAAAACATTGCAGATAACATCATTTGCACAGAATCCTCGTGATTCTAATCACATAATAGTAACAGGAACGGATTACTACGATAACAGTGCAGGTTACAATTTCGAGAGCTTCGATGGTGGAAACACATTTGAATATATAGACGTCCCAGGAACAAGTATGGTATTCCATCCGACAAAGAGTCTTGTATACCTCGGCGGTGCATCGGGAACGTGGGTATATAATTATGAAATAAGAAAGAATATGAATAAATAAAAGGAGGAAAGCATGAAAGCATTATTAAAAAAAACAACAGCGATGCTTTTGGCGATAGGCACAATGCTGTCGGTGACGACTTATGCTGAAGGCCCGCAAACGGCGGAGGAGCTTGAAGCTTTGACGTCAACTAAAAAGTATCCCTACTTCACAAGGTACCACCTTGCAAGTGAGGAAAACCTTGATAATAACTACAAGGGCGGCGAGGGCTTCCAGATTACAATGGCATACGCTATATGTGAGGTAAACGAAAAGCTTATGCTTAGAGGTGATGATACCTCCGGAGTACATACAAGCAATGACGGCGGAAAAACATGGGAAATGAGTGCCACGATGCTTGATGGCCCTGTCACAGGACTTGCGTTCTATCCCGAGTCTGAAAACATTTGTTTTGCGAGCGTTGAGGGTGTACCGCTCAAGGCAGGAATGTATAAATCCCTTGATGCAGGAAAGACATGGGAGAGAAAGCAGTTCATCTATAACACCGGTAAGCACACTACACATACAAAGATAGGCTTCGGAAAGAAGGACGAGGAAACAGGAATTTATCCTATTTATAATATGTCAACAGGATGGGAGAATAAATCATATCCCTACGACTCGGAAATGTACAAAACAAGAGGCCTTTACAAGTCAACCGATATTGGTGAAACATGGGAGCTTATAGCATTTGAAAATGATCCCATCTTGGGAATGTGGTGCGACATAGAGTCCGATACGGTAATTGTCTGCACAAGAGACAGAGGTATAAGTGTGAGCTATGACGGCGGTATGACATGGGAGGATAAAAACAACGGTTGGGAAAAAATCGGTGCCACTGCCGTTGCAGTAGATCCGTATGACAAAAACCATTGGATAGCCGTTGCTACAAATGTAAACCCTGTATCGGACGCATATCCTGATGGAAATCCATTTTCGTACCAAAGATATCCAAGATACACAAACGGAGAAAGACCAGACAAGAATCATTTTAATATAATGTATGAAAGCACGGACGGCGGAGAAAACTGGACACATCTCACATCTGAGTATGTAGATGGGGGTATTGGTGACAGTTCAAACATATGGATTATCGCTTTCTCATATCAGAAGGATCCCGAAACACAGAACACTCTGCTCTATATGAGTCTTGAGGAAAGTGTATATCCGCCTCGCTATAGTGCAGACTACGGCAGAACATTTCATCATTCAAATGAGGATTTAGCAAATTCATCCGAGCCTAATTCTACGGGTTGGTATCAGAGTATATACTGCTTCACTCCGAATACTATAATGCGTTTCGCCAGAGGCGGTGTACAAATATATGATGAAGAGGAACAGAAGTTTAAGGTTTCAAACAGTGGAATATCGGGCGGTCTTGCGATGACATATGATTTTGACAAAAACGGCGATCTGAGATATATCGGTCTTATGGATGTCGGAGTTGTTCAGATTGGTAAGGCAACAGGCACGACAAAGTATTCATGGTATGACGGCGATTATCCTGTATCAAGAATATGTGAAAACTATGCATGGGGTGCAGGCGGACGAAGCTGTGATATGATTGCAGTTGATCCTAATAATGAAAAACACTGTTTTGGTATCGCAGGTGCAGCACCGTATGGCGGAAATTCCGCAATCGTTGAAAGCTTTGACGGTTTTATGACCACATATGTATATCAGGGTATATATGATTTGTTCGATGAGGAGAGAGCAGCAAATACAAGATACAGAAACTCAACTTTCATTAAATACAATCCTACAAATCCGAATATTGTATATTCTTCATGGTTCACGTCATTTGACAACGGAAAGCATTGGCAGGAAAATCCATATCAGATAATGGCAAGCGGAAACCAGGACGGAGATATATGCTACAGCGTAGAGGGCGGAAAGAAACTATTCATGTCAACCGACTGCGGAAAAACATGGAAGGATACAGGCTTTTCATTTGGCGGCTTGCATACAGGAAGTAAGCTTGCAGTTGATGTGGCTGATGACTATGTTGTATGGGCTGGAAACCACGGCGGTTGTAAGGTATACCGAGTAGATATCCGAAACGGCGAGATGAAGACTTTCGGACCTGAAAACGGTATAAGTGATCCTAATGCACAAATTCCTACAGACTTGCAGATGAATAGACCTGTACAGGATCCAAAAGATCCAAATCATCTGATAGTATTTGGCAGAGACTATTATGGTTCAGGCGGTGATCAATTTGAAACATATGACGGTGGCGAAACATGGACACGTCTCTCTCTTGAAGGCTCATATATTGCATTCAGCCCTGTAAAGAAAATAGCCTACTTCGGCGGTGCATCGGGAACATGGATATATGACTATGAAATGAAAGCAAAGCTTGATAAGGACTATTTCTTAGATATTGACGAGAGTCCGTACAAAGAGGAGATAAAAGCAGTTGCCAAAGAGGGAATAATAGAATATGACATTGACGGTAACTACTATCCGACAAACAAGATAACACGAGCATTAATGGCAAAGACCATAGTAAAAGCGAAACAGGAAACACTTGTATCATCAACAAGACATTTTGCTGATGTATCGGGTACTCATGAAAACTATGCATATATCGCATATGCATGCGACAAGGGTTATATGACAGTTGACGGTGACAACTTTAACCCCGACAATGCCGTAACATTTGATGAGCTTGCAGGTTATATAAAAACTATAATCGGTGCAGAAACAGACGATGCATATACATATTGCGTAAATAACGGCATATTCAAGGCAGAATTTGAAAAGACAGCCGAGCCGACAAAGGAAGAGACAGCATATGCGCTATTTAAAGCTTTGGGGCTAAGCTATATTAAGTGAGGAGAATGAAATGAAAAGGATAACTACAGTATTAACAGTATTAGGTTGTTCGTTGCTCTGTGCAACAGCGGCAAATGCGGCGGACATAACAAGCTCGGGCTATGCTGGCGGAACATATTCCGTCAGCGGTACGACCGACGGACAGACACCTGTCAGAATAGAAATTCTTAAAAACGGTTGCGTATTTGATGATTTAACACTTGAAAATGCATCGGAGTCTTATTATTACAATAGTTTTATGAACAGTGATAGAGACGGAGCATATAGCTTTGATATAGCTGTTCCTACAGAACCGTCAAACTATTCTGTAAGATTGAGTTTCTTTGACGGCACAAGCTTAAACGACACATTTGCTACATATACAGATGACGATATGAATACAGCAATTGCAAGTTATATATCATCTGCAAGAACGGCTGGTGGTTTGAAGAGTGTTATAACTTCATACTACGGCGGATTGTCGGTAGACTACAGCAAGTATAAGTCACTCGGCACAGCAAAAGAAACAGAAATGTTCAATCAGCTTGAGAGCCGTATTACAGGCAATGCATCATTTTCAGTAACTGACTTCAAGACCTTCATCAAGGCATTCTTCCTTGTAGAAGACTTAAACTCTGCAGATGCTGACGGTGTGGTTTCTATTATAGATAGTAATGCAGAGTGTCTTGGAATTGATACAGCAAGCGCTACATATGAAACTTATACTGCAATGACAAATAAGACAGCTTTTGCAACAGCGTTAAAGGCAAAGCAGTGCAAGGTAAACGAATTACCGAGAGAATTCAAAAACGTAATAATTTTCTCAGAGCTTAAGAACGGGTTGTGGAACGAGCAGATAGAAATACTTGAAAAGTACGATGCTGACACAAACATTTCAGACAGTGACTGGGGCGATGTAACAAGCGAAACAAAGAAGAAGAGCGTGCTATCAGATTTCAGAACAGCCGTTATAAACGGAACAGTTGATGATATAGGAAAAATCAAGACTAAGATAAATAAACTTATCGCAGACTACGTTCCGCCTCGTAACAGTGGCTCAACTGGTGGAAGCAGTTCAAGCAGCAGTTCAGGTATCAGCTCATCTGTTTCTGAAACTCCTGTTGTTACAGAAGCAAAATTGCCATTTGATGATATCGCTGATGTTGAGTGGGCAAAGATACCGATTATTGCACTTAACAATTTAGGTATAATAAACGGTAAAGCTGACAATCAGTATTGCCCGAACGATACATTGACACGTGAAGAGCTTGCAGTAATGATAACAAGAGCTTTCGGCTTAACATCAACAGAGTCAAGCGGATTTAGTGATGTACCGCAGGACCGTTGGAGTGCTGATGCTATTTCAGCGGCAAAGCAGGCAGGTATTGTATCAGGAATAAGCGATACAGAGTTCTGTCCGACAGCTGAAATAACACGTCAGGATATAGCAGTAATCCTATACAGAGCCGCAGTAAATAACGGCAAGACAATGGAAGCATCAACAAAGAAATTTGCTGATGCGGATAGCATAAGCGATTACGCAAAAGATGCTGTAAGCGCACTATACGGTGCAGGTATCATTTCAGGCACAAACAATGGCTTTGAGCCGTCAAGAAATGCTACAAGAGCGGAAGCTGCTAAAATGATTTACGGTATACTTGAATTTTGCGAGGTGATAAAATGAAGAAAAGGATAATTAGTTTGGCAATTGCCACTGCTTGTACATTAACATCTATGACCGCATTTGCCTCTGCTCCCGGTGATTATGATTACAGCAATGCGATAATGGATAACTTCTCATTGTTGGGTGAGGAATACGATTGGGGCGAAACTGACAATACAGAGGTTAGCATAAAAGAGGAATATACAAGGGCATTAGATAAGCTTACAGCAATCGGCGTTGCAGGCGATGAGAGCTTTTTAGCACTTGCAGACGATGCAAAAATGACACGTGCACAGTTTGTTGCTCTTGCAGTTAGATGCACAGGTATTGAAAGTTATCAGTCAGATAAGGAATACTTCTTTGACGTAGATAAAAACAGCGAGTATGCACCATATATTGCATACGCAACAGAGCGAGGCTATATAAGCGGTGACGGCGGTCTGTTCAGACCTGACAGCAACATCACTTATTTAGAGGCATCTGCAATTCTTATAAAAATACTCGGACAGTCCGTTGTGGCAGACCTCAACGGCGGTTGGCCGTCAGGCTACACATCAATGGCAAAAGAGGCAGGAATAACAGATGACGTTAAGATTTCAGATTTTAATGATACAGCACTTAAGGGCGACTTGTATATAATGCTTGTAAACGCATTAGAGAGCGATTACTGTGCAGATATCACAGGTGCAAGTGAAAATGGTCTTAAATACAAGAACGGCACGCCCATGCTTGAAAAATATTTCGGTATTTATCAGGGAAGCGGTGTGATGACGGTAGTAGGTAACAGCGGTTCAATTTCAGAGGGTTCTGATGACCGTGTTATCATAAATGATGTAGAGTACATCGGTGAATATTACGATTATATCCGTCTTTTAGGTTACAATGTTAATTTCTGGTACACAAAGGACTACGAAATGGTATATGCCGAGCCTAAGGGTAACAGAAACGAAACACTTCTATTAAGTGCAGATGACGTTGTAGGTCTTAACGGAAACAAATACGAATATAAGTCAGAGGACCATTTAAAGTCAAAGTATGCAACTATTGCAAGTGAGGCTGTAGTTATATATAACGGCAGACTTGCATCAAGCTCAACACCTGACTTATATAGTCCTGAAATGGGCTATGTAAAGCTTATCAGCAATGACGGTGATACAACTTATGAATATGTTATCATCGAAAGCTATAAAGATTACGTTATAGGCACTGTAAACACAGAGAAGAAGATAATCTATAATGACTATGCTAATGCAGATGGCGTAAAAGAGACATTCAACTTTGATGAAGAAGATAAATCAAAGATAACATTCGTAAGTACAGACGGAAAAGAAATAGTTCCGAGACTTATGGAAAAGAATGACGTTGTATCTGTAAAGGCAAGTGCAGACGGAAAGTATGTTGAGGCTATTTACTCATCAGAAAGCGTAAGCGGTGCAATTTCAAAGATTGATAAAGAACGTGGTAAGACAGTTCTTGTAATTGACGATAAGAGATACACACTTACAAACGATTGTTCAACACACTATGCTGATGCAATAAAGCTTGGTGAAAATGTAACAGTAAAGCTTGACTGCTTCGGCTACGGTGCCGCAGTTATATTGACATCAGTATCTGACAGCGGATATGCATATTTAATATCTGCCGTATACGAGCCGAATGAGGAACAATGTTTCGTTAAAATGGTAACTGCAGAGGACCACTACGTAACATTGGAAACAGCAGATAAATGTGTAATCGATGGCAAAGTACAAAAGAATGCAGAGAAGATATACGATGCAATAATCGCAGGTATAGCAGTAGGCCCTGTTGTAACATACAAGCTTGATTCAGAGAGCGGTAAGATTACAAACATTGATACTCCGTTTGTTTCAGATAAAGAGTCAGCAGACTCATCTGTAGGAGTTATATGTGACTCAGCAGTAGCTACGGACAACGATTCTGTTGACAACGGAACACTTAAGTTCAAGGCAACAGGTAACTTCCAGGATAAAGTATATTTGACATCTGATACTGCAGTATTCACAGTATATGATGATTCATCGCTTGCAGAGCCGTTGCCAATATATAAAAAGTACAGAGCAAGAAAGATGAGCACGCTTGGCAACGATAAGGAATGGAAAGTTGTAGCATACGCAAACAGCAAAACATTTGTTGCCGATGCAGTAATTATAACACGTGTAGTAAACGCAGAGCTAAGCGTAGGAAGCCATGAACTGTATGCAGTAATTGACTGTACAGAGATATGGGATGAAAATAAAGAAGAAATAGCTTATGAGATTGTTATGTCAAACGGTACACAGAGAACCGTACTCGTTTCAAAGGATGAATGGGAAGACAACAGCTATGATGTAACAAAGGGCGACCTTATCCGTTGCGACACAGAGGACGGATACGTAGCAGAAAAAGCACTTGTTGTCGAGTACGATGCAAGTGAAGGCCAATTTAGTTCTGCTTCATATTCAGATGCAGGTAAAGGCTGGGAAGGTGATCAATACAAGCTGTTGCCAGGTTTTGTATACGAGGTTCGTGACAATTTGTACAGCATGTATGCAACTAAGTCAAATGACAAGACACCTCTTGCAACCTTTGACTATAATAGCAAATATTCACATATCATGAAGCCGTCAAGCGTTGTTGTTGTAAAGAAACGCGGTGACAGCATAACAGTAACAAGCGGAAGTACAAAGGATATGCGTGGATACTTAGACTGCGGAAATGACTGCTCAAGAGTAGCACAGTATATGACATGGTATCAGCACAGCACAGCGTACATATTAGACTATGAGGATTAATGTTATGATACGGAGAAATGATAGAATGAAAAAAATAAAATCTAAATTAGCTCTCCTATTTTCAGTTGCGCTTCTGGGAACAATGTTTATTGTTCCCTCAGCAAGCGCTGAAACAACGGAGCAGTGGGCAACATTGTATGAGCAGAACTTCAAGGAAGAAGGTCTGACAAAGGACGAGGTAATAGCTGACGGATTGTATTTAAACGCTGAAAAATGGTGGATAAATACATCAGACGGCTTGCGTACAAGTTCTACTGGTCAGTATGTGTACTATACACAGGATTTAGGAAATAAATACAAGATTTCAGGAACCTTCAACTACGCAAGTAACAGTTGGCCCATTATATACGGCGGAACAATAAATGAGGCGGGTACACAAATAAGCGGAAAGCAATTGCTTATTGATAAGAACGGTGCTAAGGCTAAGTTAGACGGCGAAGCACTCCAAAATTGCTATGATGCATATGCAACTCA
>JAQXXM010000075.1 GCA_029226065.1 Clostridiales bacterium | reverse complement strand
CTTACAGACAGCTTATCGTATGCTTTAAGTTTATCATAACCGTTTTTTAATCTGTCCCTCTCGTTAATCTCGAGGGACAGATATACCTTGCCTGTTTCAAAGTTCATAGATACGTTGTCAATCTTGCCTGTGAGCTCCAATTATATCACCTCGCCACGCTTTCCAACAGATACAGCAGTTTGCACCGTATCGGCTCAACGCCGTTGTGGGGTACTCGGGTGCTAAAAGCTTAATCTGCATCCTTGATATAGGCTGTGTACATTCGTCAAAAGCTTCATCACAAAGACACTCCATAGCCTCTTTTATACAGCTGTCAAAATTGCCCCTAAGCTCCACGCCTATCGCCTCTTTATCACCTGCATAGAGAACATACTCATCATTATCAGCGACAATGATGCAATCCGTTGCCTTGCCACACGCCACAAATACAATACCCAAGTCCTTATCTCCTACGCTCTCAAAGCCTTTTGGCAAATGATACGGCGTGTATACCTCATCTGACATACCAACTATATCAGCAGTACCGTGTTCCTCTTGATCCTGTCGGTAGAAGTCACGCTCCGCAAGCTGCATACCACGCTCTTTCTTAACTGCTCCGTCAAGATTTACGGTTGAGTCGATGCCGTCAGGGTATAGCTCTACGTTTCCGCCAAAGTCTATTACAGAGCAGGATATCTTATTTGGTGCTAACCTTAACACCCTGCCGACTTTCTGCACCCACTGTCCGTGCGTGCCGTTCGTGTCAAAGTCCACTAAGTTCCTTAACGGTGGAAAATCGTAGCCTTCCGTACATATATCCACATTGATAAGCTCCTCGCAATCGTCAGTATTTTCAAACCGCTCAAGCTCCCTATCACGTGTTTCCTCATCAATCCCTGCCCTCAGATATGCAGGGTTTCTGCCCAGTGCTTTAAGCCTGTTATAGACCCTCTCGCAAAAGTCGTGTGACGGTGCGAATATTACGGACTTTCCTGGCTCTTTAACCTCAAGATACTTATCGCATAATTGGTTGATAATAACCTCACCCTCAAGGTCATTTCTGCAATTCTTTGACAAGTGTCCTTTTTCTGTGATGTTGTTATTTAAACGAAATTCAGGCGATAAGTCGATAAATCTCGGTCTTACAAGGTAATGGCTGTCAATAAGGAATTTTGTAGTTATTTGATAGTAGTTATCGAACAAATGTATCAACGGCATTTCATCGCCTCTGTTCGGCGTAGCTGTTACCCCGAGTAGTGCCGCATCAGGGTTGCCTTTCTTATTGGCATTTATAATGTCCTCGTATGTGGATGCGGCACTGTGATGTGCCTCATCAATCACTATTAAATCAAAGAAGCTCCCTGACTTGGTAAGCTCGGGCATAATGTTAGCGACTGTCTGAACCATCCCAAAATGCACATAGCCGTTGACACTCTTTCGTGATGCGGTTATCTCTGACGTTGCAATGTCAGGGTTTACAAGCTCGAATTTGCTCCTGTTCTGGTTGTGGATCTCTTTTCTATGCACCAACACTAACACGTGCGGACTGCGTTTATTTACCGAACGAAATCCCCGGAAGAAGTTACCGATTGCCGCCGCCATCATTATCGTCTTGCCCGCCCCTGTTCCTGCTACGATTAACGAATTGCCACGCTCTGTGAGCATTGATATAGCGTGCTTTACTGCCTGTTCTTGATATGGTCTTAACTGCATACTTTCTCCTCCTTAACGTGAAACCGACCTGCCTTGTCAAAGTAAGCTGTAAAGCCTTGCCCCTTAAATTTGCAGGCGTTATTCACCTTTGCAAGTTCCACCATACACTGCAGGACCACTTTGCGTTCTTCGTCATTAAAATCCATTAATTTTTTAGCGTCTATATATGATTGCAGGTCACACTCAATTACGGCATCTTTATTGAATGCACTATTAAGCCGTATGCTCTCGATTATATTCCTTGTGCTGTCATACTTGATATACGGTGTAGGCTCGTTCTTGTTATCAACGTCACGAAAGAACCGGTCTAAGCATACCTCTATCAGCTGTCCGAGATGTTCGTTATTTGCAAAATACAGGTTTAATACCTTTAGATGCTCGTCAAGATATTCATATCGTTTAGGACGTGACATCTGACATATCTTACCTCTTATGAACGGTGTGTCCTCGTCAAGTATCATTATTTGCAGTATAAAGAAATGTGCTTTGGTGCATTGTATTTGATACTGTGCTTGTACAATATACTTAAACGGCACGCCCCTTTTTACCATTTCGGGCATCATACTCTTTTGCTCACACGCAAACCTTTGTCCAAGCTTCGGCTTGCCGACGCCGTAATCAAACGGAACTATATCACATTCTTCGGCTACACCCTCTGCATCAAGGCTTGCTACAAGCCGTTCGTTTGCGTACACTCTGCCGGGCTTGAGCTTCTTCGCTCTTGACTTATTCATCACGTACACGCCGTACGGCTCAACGGCGTGTCCGTATTCTGCAAATTCGGGAGAGAGGTCCTCTTTATGGTACAGTCCGTCATTTATCAGCTTGTGATAGAGTGACCACGCTGTTGTATATGGCTTTTCAGCCTTAAAGTCCTCTGCATTAAATCCGCAGTTCTGAAGCTCCTCATCCGTAGCGTAGTACCTGATGATATCAAATACCTCACTTCCGCCTATTCGGGTTTGACGTAGCTTTTCCCAGTCCAGAGTACCTTGCTTTACTTTAACTCTTTTCATTTACAAGCCCCCCAATCCGCTCGGCATACCGCTTAGACATCATCAGCGCCGCTATACTTGCGTATTCGGTATTGATTACTTCTTGAACATCAGCGCCTGCCTGCACCATATCCTCTATCTCTTTCGCCTTATCCTCGGCAAGCTTGGGGTTCTGGCAGAAGATGTCATACATTTCCTTACAGTCCGCTTTCTGCTCGTCTGTGAACGCTTTAAGATTAACATTGTCCGCCTTAACCGGTATATCTATTACAGGTGCTTGCTTGGACTCTTCAACAGGCGGTGTGTAATCGTCCTGCTCAAATGCATATATCGGCTCTGACAGCTCCGGCAATACCTCTTTAACACGCTTTAAAGCCCTGCGGATAATGGTCTTATTCACCATTTCACCGGTCCACTTAATCCAGAACGTGCCAGAGTTGAGCTCGTCCGTTATGACTTTTTCATTTTTTGGGCCGTATTTCCCCGGTACCTTACGCCATTCAGATTTAAAGATACCCTGTTCGCTCGACATAGACACCTGCAACATATCGTCTATTGACATTTCACAGGCTGTCATTGCAATACGTCTGCCCGACTTCGCATCGTGAATATCAAGGCGACAAAGGAACTTGCTGAAATACTTGTCCTTTAACCGTTCGGCAGTGATTGCTCTATCCATATTCTTGCGGCTGTCCTCTAAGATGTAGACGATGTTATCGTTTGCAAACACTTCCTTGAAATACGTGCCGTCTGTGTCCTCCTGAGGTACGGCAACTATTGTGTCGAGGATAGTATATCCCTTACGTGCCGCTGCTCTTAGGAACGCTTCTACACGTGCTGACGGCACTATCGTCTTGCCACGCTTGACAAAATCTATCTTGTCGTAGTCCTCGGGGATGATGCCGCCCTGCGACAGCGTTTGAAGTCCTGACAAGAGTGTATTTGCCGCTGTCAAATTCTCTTGCTCCGTTGCGAGGTTTAGCTCCTTTGCGGCACTTATGAGCTTCACTGCAAAGGGAATGCAGTCTGTCTTAATTCCAATCTCTCGCTTTAAGACTGACAGACATTCCGTAGGGCTTGCCTGTAGTTGTTTATATACTGACATCTTACCACTCATCGTCATCATACACCACACTTTCTTCGTAATCCTCTGCGTAGTCCTCAAAGAGCTTGTCCTTAAAACATTCCTTACAGCACCCTACGCCGTCATAGTTATACAGCTTCTGGTCTACTGTGTCTCGCTCGATATTACAGCCGCATACGTCACAGTATAATGTTGGTTTAATGTAGTAGTCATACATATCCTCGCCATAATTAGCTGTTCTGTAGCGGTCAATTGCTCCGCTTAGCAATGAACTGTTTGATTTGTAAATCACTTGACAACCCCCCCTTCGTGTGGTATAATACAGGTAACAAAGTATTTCTTTTGTTTTTCATAAAAAATTTTCTGTCTGACCGCATTGATTGTTAAATCGTGCGGTCTCTTTCTGTTTTGGAAGTTAATCATCTTCTTGCTCCTTTCTTCTTTCTAACCCATACTTCAAGCTTGTCCCACGCATACGCCGCACCGAATACGAATAACAGCACTGCGCCATATC
>JAQXXM010000074.1 GCA_029226065.1 Clostridiales bacterium | reverse complement strand
CCACCAGAAACAGATTGACGAATGTCACCATAAACGAACTGAGGGCATTCATAATGAAAGACGGCACTCCAAGGGCGAAAATACGGCCAATCAGCCACTTTTGCAAATGAAATCCTTTGATCTTTATCCGCACTTTCTGCTTTTTGCCCAGCAGCAAGGCAAATGCCAAAATCATGGATAATAAATAGCCCGCAACAGTAGCCACCGCAGCGCCGCGGATTCCCATAGCCGGAAAAGCACCAATACCAAAAATCAGGATGGGGTCGAATACAAAATTAACGACCACTCCCGCAATCTGGAACCACATAGGAGCAACCATATTCCCGGTGGCCTGTATCATCTTCTGGATTGCGATATGCACCATGTTGGGAATTTGCATGAACGAACATACGCTCATATAGGCAATGCTCAACTGATAAATTTCTTCATTATTGGTGAATGAGCGAAAGTAGGGTTTCATAATCAGTAATGACAGAAGATTGAGCAAAGCCCCAATCCCAAAGGCCAGTAACAATCCGTGTGTGACGGTGATATTTGCTTCATCCTGCTTTTTCCCCCCAAGATACCCCGCAATCAGCACGTTCACTCCGACACCAATCCAGATAGACGCCGCGTTCATCAGTGTTGTGATTGGGAATGACAGGGAAACCGCTGTTAACGCGTTCTCACTAAGCCGCGCTACAAACGCACTGTCTATCAGATTATAGGAATATTGCAGGAACATGGAGATCAGCGGTGGTATCGACATTTGCCAAATTAGTTTTCCAACGGGCATGACAGCCATTTTGTTTTCCGTCTGCATACTATCCCTCCTCTCCACAAATTGTCCGGTGCAGGACATTAAATCCGAACAATATAGTTTTGTTTCCGTGCTGCGGTCTGACCGGATTCCTTGCCCGGATAACCCAACGCAATCGCACCGACACCGCGCAAGGTTTCTGGCAGCTTCCATCCTCCACAAAGGTGCTTGCGGAGCCATCTGCCAAAACCAAGATCACGACAGGTCCGCCATAGTAGTGGTCTGTGTTGCTCCCCATCACTTCTGCGTTTAACTTGGCGATTTCCTGCCGGTATTTGGGGTCTGTAATTGCAATAATGGCGGGGGATTGACGTCCGCTGCCGGTAGGGGCGTAAGTCCCCGTTTCCGGTACAGAGTCCAACGCCTCGGGAGGGACAGGTTCCGCTTTATAGGTCCTTACACTGTGGTGCGTCTCAATCAGAGATAAGAAATTGTTTTCCATACAAAAATCATCCTCCATCCTGTCAACATTTCCGGGAACAGGCAACAAAAAAGCCACACAACTATCACAAGACAGCTGTGTGGCAAAAAGATGACAGAATCCGGAAAAGTCCACTCGAATTTTACGTCTATTATTATATCAAACTATCAGGAGAATGTCAAGCACCAATAATTACGGAATTGTGGCGGCTGTCTGTTGTTTTTTTGTGTTACTTTATGACACATGAGCATTTGCACCGGGGTTATGGTGAATTTAAGGACAAGTGGGAATTTCCCGGAGGAAAGGTTGAGCCGGGTGAAACACCTCAGCAAGCTCTTATAAGAGAAATTAAAGAAGAGCTTGACGTGAAAATAAAAGTAGGCGAATTAATTGATACTATTGAATATGACTATCCTGCCTTTCATTTAAGCATGGATTGTTTTTGGTGCCCCATAGTAGATGGAGAAATTATTCTCAAGGAAGCAGAAGCTGCAAGATGGCTTGATAAAGACGAATTGTATAGCGTTGATTGGCTGCCGGCTGATATAGCGTTAATTGAAAAATTACAAAATAGCCTACTAATGTGAGATGTCAGATTTGACATCGGTATTCTATAGGGTGTGTGGAAAAGCCTGTTAAATCAACGTTTCTTGGCGTTTTTGGACTTATTTCCGAAATAGCCTAAAAATTACATGTTGAGACGGTAGTCTTGCTTTCCAAGGGAGAGGTCGACTCGAAAAGGATTCGGGTTGAGTTTTCTTTGGAAGATATGGATGTGTTCGAATTTCAGGATGGGATAACATATCCGAAGATTAAGGAGTATGTACTGGAGCATAACGGATTAAAGGTGTCCAACCTCTATATCTCACAGATTAAACGGAAATGTGGGATTGAGGCAGGCAAAAACTATAATCTGCTGAAATCTGCGGATTCCGGATAACCCCGGTGTCCGCCCGATAAAGAAAAAGCAATCATAGAGAAAAGCTTTGGACCAGACAAAATGGTCCAAAGCTTTTTGTTGTGCTGCATTATCTGAAAAACATTGACTTGAGAAGTTTAGCATGGTGCAATTGCGTCCCTCTGATTATATGATTTTTAAGGAACAAGCACTGAAAATTATTAGAGAAGAATCCCATATGAAATTTGTTGCGGAATATTATTCGGTTTTTAAAATTCGGAAACAACATTTTCGTTTTCCAACCAAGCGATCATATTAAGCGACAAAAGATTCCAGTTCTGAAAACCCGGATTATTAACCCCTTCTCCTGTATCAGGATGATAGTATTCATGCAGTTGTCCGCAGTTTTTGATGTCATTGCTGAACAATTCAACTGTTTTATTTGCCAAGTCCGAAGCCTCTTTTGTAAACCCGTACCGAACAAAACCCTTAAAGACCATATAGTTCGAAATTCCCCAAATAGGACCTAACCAGCAGGATGGATTGCCTGATTTTATTATAGAATACATTTTTTCGGATTTTCCTAAAGTGCGCACACCGTAATTTGCATAAAAGGTATCTTTCCGCAGATAGTGTTTAACCATTCTTCCCGCCTGCTCATAATTTGCGATACCTGCCCACATTGCCATAAAACCCGACCATACATCAATGCGTTGTATCAGCGTATTCCAGTGACGCGGACAGCCTGAATGCAATGATTCACGCGTATCAATAGGGCGCAAATTCAAATCCACACTGTAATAAAAGCCGTCGCGTTCATCCCAGCATTTGTCACGCACTGTCTGTTTTAAATCATCTGCCTCTTTGTTATAGCGGTTCTCATCATCAGTCATACCGAATTTTTCGCATAGATAAGCTGTTGCTAACAATTCTTTATACATAAAGCAATTCAGATAGATTGAGCCGGAACTGCTGTTTGGTCTGTAAAATGTACATGGATCATTATCCACTCCGATTGCTTCATCCGAATACCAAAAATAGATACCGCTTTCATGTTTAAAATGGTCTATGTAGTAGTCTACAAATTTTTTCAGTTTACCCATTACCGGCTCAAGCCATTTTGCATCACCGCAGTTTTTAACAATAAATGCAGCATGCTGTGCAAGACATGGTTTGTGTATATTAAACATCTCATTTTCCGACTTTCCGGTAAATTCACCCATACCATCATAAATTACAATAGGTACTCTGCCGAATTCATCCTGTGAATCCAAAAAATTCAAAATACATCCTTTTTCGTATTCTACATATTGATCGGTTATGCCTTCCATATCATTTAACTGACAAAGAGCAATGTCGGTTAGCCAGCTGTCCCAATCCCATAGTTGTTGCGAATACACGCTGCCCGGTACAATAAATTTATGATTTAATCTGTATCCGGTCGGCTCGCGTAACATTTTAGTAAAATTGTTTTTGGAATAATCAATAATCCTCTGTTCACTTTCAGAATATGCCATATTTTTCCCTCTCTATATTTGTTTTTTTAATCGTTATAATTCCTATAAAACCGTTAGGAACTTTATAACTAAAGTTTACCACATTGGATGAATAAATTCAACTATTTGAATTAAAAAACAAAAATATAAAAAATAAATGAAAGGGGCACAAAAATCTTGGAGGAGTATGGCTATGTCCCTTAAAAATTCAAATGAGTCGACATGTTTACCCACATCCCATGTGGATATGGTTGTTCTTTTGTCCAAATCAAAATTGATTCAACATATTGAAGTTGAGCCGGATACGGACACGCTTTTACGGAGTTGACAACATCCGCAATGACGAATACGGAAGTTGCGGCGTGGGACTTTCAACGGTCAAAAGCATAGCCGAGATGCAAGGCGGCAGAACGGAGGTTAAGAGTGTTTTGGGAGAAGGCTCGGCATTAAAATGTTTTTTGAAAAATAATTGAAGTATTAATCTTTCTTTAACCTTGGAGATTTATTATAGTGGCATAAGCTAAATAAATCATTTGACATACGAGTGTACAAAAACGATCATAAAAATAGTGCGCACTGTTTTTCTTCGGCCCGGGCGTATATTGTATTCGCGTAAATGTTAAGGCGTTTGTATAGCTTAAAAATCAAATTAAATTCAAGGAGGTTGATAACCATGAAAAACATAACAAAGGTATTTGCGTTAGTTGCTGCCGCAGCATTGTCTCTCGGCAGCATATCCGCTTTTGCTGCTGATACGGACGAGACGGTGAAAAGAGCTAATCGCCCTACTTTCTCAATGAATTTGGAAGCAAAGACGGGCGATTTCAAGCAAATGGGCAGAGGTTTTGACAAAATGAACGGTCAGATGCCGGAAAAGCCGGAGCTTACAGATGAGCAAAAGGCGCAGCTGCTCGAAGATATGAAAGCGAAGCTTGCCGAGAAGCTCGAAGCGGGCGAGATAACGCAGGAGGAGTATGACGAGAGAATCGCCGCTATTGAATCGGGCGATTTTAAGCCGAATGAGAACGCTCCAAAACAGGGAGAAAAAATGCCCGCCGGCAAAAAAACGGGATCTCCGAACACAGAGAAACCCGCCGAAACGGAATAATCAAATAAAAATCGGGAGGCAGGGGTGAGGCAGAGCAATGAAACAAATAAAAAATAATTATTCTTAGGCGTTTATTATCGAAATGGGCAAGGTAATGATTTTATATTACCTTGCCTATTTCGATTGTAAAACGGAGTTTTGCAATCGACTATTTATAAACTATTTGTTTTCAGAAATAATCGGATAAAGCTGTATTGCCACCATACTCCTGCATACATTTAGCTGTATACTCACATAAGCAGTAATTTCAATTCACATCAGTATTCATAACTCTAATAAAATCAATTAATAGATTTTTGAACATTTTCATATTTAATACTGTAGCTGCAGCATTAGTGGGGCAGACTGTCACATCGAAAAAACTTCAATAGCCGTTTTCACATTCTCTTTCATAGCAGCTATCGCTGCTGTTTCTATGTCATGGTAAAATGTTTTATCTTCAAGATTTGCAACAGCCGGTCCACCGGCCTTTGCCATATATGTATAGTAATTTATCTTGCGTATTCCAAGAGCTATT
>JAQXXM010000073.1 GCA_029226065.1 Clostridiales bacterium | reverse complement strand
ACCGTTTTCGGTTGAGGAACTTTTGGCAAGACTGAGAGTAACGCAAAGACGGCTGAACTTTATTCAGACACAGGTGCTGTCAACTTCATCTGTATTTATAAACGGAAAGCTTAAAATCGATTATGCAGCCGGCTGTGCATAATTAGATGATACCGAGCTTCATTTGACGCCGATTGAATTTAAACTTTTAAGCCTGCTTTCAAAGAATGTGGGTAAGGTTTTAACACATAAGTTTATTACCGAAAACATCTGGGGAAGCAGCTGGGATAATGATGTAGGTTCCCTGCGTGTGTTTATGGCTACGCTTAGGAAAAAGATTGAGAAATCTACCGATTCTCCGCAGTATATTCAAACTCATGTGGGGGTTGGATACAGTATGATAAAGGTTGAGTAAACAGTATTGGTAATAATAGTACAAAAAACAGCACGGTAATCCCTTGAAACCTCGGAATTATCGGGCTGTTTTACTTTTTAAATTGTATATTAACAACTGTGATAATTTTACATTCTTTATTAAATAAAAGCAATAGAAGAATTCATAAAAAAATTATTTATGAATTTTCTGTTTTTCTATTGACATATACCCCGATAGGGTATATAATGATAATACCCCATTGGGGTATAAAAGGAGGGTGTGATTATGTCTGATAAAACAGTATGCGGATGTTGTGAAAAAACAACGGTGCGATCTGATGAAGAACGCACAAAACTTATTCACCGCCTAAACCGAATTGAAGGGCAAATTCGCGGTATTCGCAAAATGGTGGAGAAAGATGCCTACTGTGCGGATATTTTAATCCAGTCCGCCGCTGTGAACGCCGCCGTTAATGCTTTTAATAGGGAACTGCTGGCGAGTCATATCAGGGGCTGTGTTGCAAGAGATATCCGTGACGGCAAGGATGATGTAATTGACGAGTTAGTTGTGACTCTGCAAAAACTGATGAAATAAAAGGAGGCGTAACAAACTATGGAGCAATATACAGTAACAGGTATGAGTTGTGCCGCCTGCACCGCACGTGTGGAAAAAGCAGTATCAGGTGTAAAGGGTGTAACCTCCTGTTCGGTTAGTCTGCTTACAAATTCCATGGGTGTGGAGGGAACAGCCGATGCAAAAGACGTTATTGCGGCGGTTCGCAATGCAGGATACGATGCATCAATAAAAAGCAATAAACAACAAAATACGCAGTCATTTCCTGACGAAGATGAACTCAAGGACAGAGAAACACCCATACTTAAAAAACGACTGATAGTATCTCTCGGTTTCTTGATCGTTCTTATGTATGTTTCCATGGGGCATACTATGTGGGGTTGGCCCTTGCCAAATTTCTTCGATAATAACCATGTTGCAATGGGACTTTTACAGCTATTGTTAACAGTTGTGATAATGATTATCAATCAGAAGTTTTTTATCAGCGGATTTAAGAGCTTGTGGCATCGTGCGCCAAATATGGATGCATTGGTTGCATTAGGCTCTGCGGCAGCCTTTGTTTACAGCACCGTTGCACTCTTTGCAATGACGGATGCGCAAGTAAAGGGCAATGCAGATGCCGTAATGTCCTATATGCACGAGTTTTATTTTGAATCCGCCGCTATGATACTTGCCCTTATAACTCTTGGGAAAATGCTTGAGGCACGCTCAAAAGGAAAAACAACCGATGCTTTGAAAGGACTTATGAAGCTTGCTCCCAAAACTGCCACGCTCGACAGAGAGGGTACAGAAATAACAGTATCGATTGAACAGGTGGCAAAGGGAGATGTGTTTGTTGTGCGTCCTGGTGAGAATATCCCTGTTGACGGAATTGTAGTCGATGGAAACAGTGCAGTAGATGAATCCACCCTGACAGGTGAGAGTATACCGGTAGACAAAACAGTGGGAAGCACAGTTTCCGCCGGAACACTTAATCAGTCGGGATTTATCCGATGTGAAGCGACAAGAGTAGGCGAGAACACCACACTTTCACAAATCATTCAAATGGTCAGCGATGCGGCCGCAACAAAAGCACCCATTGCAAAGGTTGCAGACAAGGTGTCGGGTGTGTTTGTACCTGCTGTTATTGCGATTGCAGTGATAACCGTGATAGCATGGCTTATTGTCGGTAAGACAGTGGGATTTGCTTTGGCGAGGGGTATATCTGTATTAGTGATTAGCTGTCCTTGTGCGCTTGGGCTTGCCACTCCTGTTGCTATTATGGTCGGAAACGGAATGGGAGCAAAGAACGGTATTCTCTTTAAGACAGCCGTTTCTCTTGAAAAAACGGGCAAAACACAGATTGTGGCACTCGATAAAACGGGAACGATAACGCAAGGAGAACCAAGAGTAACAGATATAATTCCTGCAAGCGGAAGAAGTGAAAAGGAGCTTTTGTCTATCGCTTATGCGTTGGAGAAAAAAAGCGAGCATCCGTTGGCACGGGCAATCACTCAAAGGTCGGAGCAGGAAGGCTTGGTAGTCAGTGAGGTAGAGCAGTTCAAAGCCTTACCTGGCAACGGACTTACCGCATCCCTTGACGGTGCTGTCATAATTGGCGGCAGTTATAAATTTATCAGCGAACAAATCCCTGTGCCTGATGAAGCAAAAGAAAAATCCGAGCATCTCTCGGAAGAAGGAAAAACACCGTTATTCTTTGCTTGCGACGGAGTATTTATCGGAATTATTGCCGTTGCTGACATTATCAAAGAGGATAGTCCGCAGGCGATAAAAGAAATGCAGAATATGGGTATCTATGTGGTGATGCTTACAGGCGATAACGAGCGTACAGCTAAAGCAAT
>JAQXXM010000072.1 GCA_029226065.1 Clostridiales bacterium | reverse complement strand
GACGGCAACAATCAGTTGATTTGGGTTATTCCTGCCAGAACCGCTTATGATGACCCTGATGAAATTGTAGGCTGATACCTAAAGAGGGGAATACTTGTATACCATCTTTGTGACCACAAATAGAACATATCTGACTTGACGGATACCTTGTATCAATCTTAAAATTTTTAAAAAGAGCAGACGTCTGTGTGAACATCTGCTCTTTTTAATAGTGGCTTAATTTACCTTTTGAAACAACCCCGAATTTTATGTATGTTATAATGATAATATGATTAATCTAAATTATATGACAAAATTTGCCAATCATTATTACACAAAGCAGTAAAATATCCTCTTAAATATACTCCCATTTTGTTTTGAGCATCATAATATCCTTTTAGTCGTATTGTATCTACAGATTCTCGATAGCAAGTAATTTGTGTATAACTAGGAAATATTGCACTCAATGGTGCATATAAATGTTCGCTAATAATCTCAATAGATTTATTCCATAATGTACGTTTTACGCTGTCCGATATAGGATCATTTATTCTGTTAATATATCCTTATCTGTATTTTCCGTTATCCATGTTCTTTAAAAACTGCCTCTTTGTCATTTTGCCTTCTCTTACTTTCTGCGAATCTTCTGCTTCTAATCGCCAATTATTATGATAATCAGCAGGAAGTTCCTTTTCGCAAGCTGCCTTTATTAATTGATATACCAAAATTATTGCACCTATTACTACTAATACTGTCATTGTTCATTCCTCCTAAAATCTTCTTTCAATATTTAATCTTTCCATCAATGCATCTTGCAGAAAACGTGATACATTTATTCCTGAAGCATTAACTTCATCATTTAACCAACTCGGCAAAGATACATTTCTTCTGACAGGTGTTTTATCAATTTTCCGTCTGTATTCCTTTGTGTCAACATCCACCATTGAAACAAATCCTTTTCCATTTTTAGCGAATGTTCCTTTTGAAACATCAATATTTTCCATTGCTGAAGGTGACGGTATAATATCTTTATTTTCATCCATTGATACTAATGTAATCGAAATTGCATCTCGTGCCATATCAATAGCATTTTCCATATCTGTTCCCTCTGTTAAAATTCCCAAGTCAGGAACCTCAATTAAAAATCCATCTTGTGTTTGTGTAAAAATAACCGGATATACTCTTTTCATTGTCACATACCCCACTTTCTTAATATTGCATCGGGCAAGCATTTATTTTTTATTAAGTATCCGGGCTATTTCCATCTTGTCGGGCATAACCTTCAGAGCACCTTTTCTTGTTGTTATAATCGCCGCTCCCGCATTTGCAAAGTCCAGGAGCTCGGTGAGCTTGCTTTCATCAAAGCCATTAATTCCGTATTCCAATACAAAGTCAAGTGCGCACCCCTCAAATGTATCTCCCGCACCTGTTTTTTCAACGGCGTTCAAACCTTGATATGCAGGCCTTTCTGCCAAGCTTATTAAGCATTGCAAGAACATTGCAGGGTGCACCACCGGGATTTGCTTCCAGTAAAGGATTGCCGTTTTCCGATACTCCGTTTTCGGTAAAATCAATCAGCAATTCACCGAGTGCCGTTACATCAAACATTTTCATTTTCTTCCTCCATACTTTTATCACAGGCAAACCTTAAAAATGCTTATCCACTTTCATCTATACTTCGACAGTGAAGTGCATTTCAACAGGTGCATAATCTCCCCATGATTTAGGCAGTAAAATGCCTCCGTTCATCAAAGCACTTCCCTTGTACACCTTTCCGTTTTCTGCAAGTCGATAATCAGCCTCTGGCAGAAGTCCGCGCAGTTTTATACTGTACTGCACGCTGTTAGGCTCTGTACGGAAAATAACGCCGTTTACGAGAACGTCTGTCTGATTTTCCGAGACAAATTCCCATACAGCGAATTTATCCGTCATAGGATTGCTTAAACGGTAGTAAAGCCCGTTATGAATAAGGGGTCCGTCCTGTTTAAAGCGTACTATCTGTTCCTTTACCTTCTGCTTTTCCCCGTCAGAAAGTGTATTCAAGTCAAGCTCATATCCGAAACTGCCTGCCATAGCGGTAACAGCTCTTGTTTCAATAGGTGTAATCCTACCCGTCTGGTGATTGGGTACAGCTGAAATATGTGATCCAACCGCCGAAATGGGATAGAAAAATGATGTGCCGTACTGTATTTTTGTTCGCTCAAAGGCGTCCGTATCATCACTGCACCATATCTGTGGACAGTAGTAAAGCATACCTGCGTCAAAACGGCCGCCTCCTCCGCTACAACCCTCAAAAAGCACATCGGGGAAAGCGTTTGTCAGACGTTCAAGCAGCTCATACAGCCCGAGGATGTATCTGTGGGGCATTTCTCCCTGATTTTTCGCCGAAAGACAAGGAGTGTGCCAATCGCAGATACTGCGGTTCATATCCCATTTAACATAGGAAATATCTGCGCTGTTAAGTATGTTGCTTATCGCTTCAAAAATATATTCCCTCACTTCGGGATTTGTCATATCAAGCACCAGCTGATAACGACTGCGAACAGGCTTTCTTGAGGGTATCTGTATTGCCCATTCCGGATGAGTACGGTACAGCTCGCTATCCTCAGAAACCATTTCAGGTTCAAACCACAGGCCGAATTTCATACCCATACCCTTTATCTTTTCCGCAAGCTTTCCAAGTCCGCAGCCTATCTTTTTTTCGTTTACGAACCAGTCGCCCAGTCCCGAACAATCGCCATCTCTTTTGCCGAACCATCCGTCGTCAAGCACCAGCATATCTACTCCGAGAGTGGCTGCCTGCTCTGCAATTTTCAGTATTTTATTCTCGTCAAAATCAAAATAAGTAGCTTCCCAGTTGTTTATCAGAACGGGACGCTCAGCGAGCTTGTATTTACCTCTGCAAACGTGCTCTCTGATAACCTTATGGAAATTGTGTGACAATGTTTCCATTCCGTTTCCGCTG
>JAQXXM010000071.1 GCA_029226065.1 Clostridiales bacterium | reverse complement strand
AACAATCGTTTTGAAAGATACGGGAGTTACAACTGTTCCGATTAACAAAGACATCACAATTACAAACGGTAAATTCGATATTACGGATTTTGTAGCAGCACACAGCAATTCAATATTCGATATTTATGGCGGTGCAGAGGTTAAATTTGAAGATGTTGATTTCACAGGTTCAAATTATTCGTCATCATACGGTGTAATTTATGCTCATGAAACATCGAAAGTAACTCTTAATAATTGTGATTTTGAGCTTGACACCGAAAAAGATACTGCTAAAGGTGGAGTGTTAAAGGGTAATGATTATGCCAATGATAAGTTTGTGGTTAATAATTGCAACTTTACATTAAATAATACATCAAGAGTATTTGCCCTTATGACTATTGATATGAACGGCGGTTCAATTAACGCTACACACGAACCGATATCTGAGGAACATGCTTTCAGAAATGTATATGGCACGATTGACGACGCGACAATTTCATTCGATAACTTCCAGAACGGAATCAAGGATACCGCAAATGCAGCATTGACATTCACGAATTCAACCGTTTCTTCAACCAATATGGCAGAGTATGACTTGCAATTGGATGGCGGTGCTACGGTTAGCGGCGTTGCTTTTGAAAACACAAACTGTAAAGCTGTTGTTTCGCCGGCTATAACTACATTTGCCAATGTTGCGTCTATAGGCACTACATATTACGCAACACTTGAAGAAGCACTTGCAGCCGCACAGGCAGGCGAAGTTATCACACTTCTTGACGATGTTACACCGAATTTACCCCGTCAAAGCCTTCTTACAAATGCAGAGGCAATCGATCTTAATAATAACACATTGACATTGAATAATTACGATTATTATTGGGGTCCGATGACATTTACAAATGGTACAATCAATGTAACAACCGAGTCTTTCCCCGGAACAGCTGTTTTCTGGCAGTTCACAGATGAAGATTTGACATTTGATGGAGTTGTGGTTAACGCTCCCGATCTTACGGGTTGCTATCTCATCAACACTGACCAAGGAGGATCTGATATAAACATAGTCAACGGTTCGGTAATCAATGTCGCAAATCCTTTGGCTGCTGTTATTGCAAGCAATGGCACAAACTGTAGCATTACAATTGAAGAGTCAACAGTCAATGCTAATAGTACCGGCGGTCACGCTATATTTGCTAATAATGCAACCGTAAATCTTGAAAACGGCGCTGAACTTAATGCTGACGGTGTTGCATGCGGAATATACTTTGGTGCAAACGGTGCGCTGAACGTTGCAGATGATGCCGTAGTTAATATAACTAATGTGACAGGTGATCCAGATTGGAATGCAAACGAAGACGGTATTATGCTCGGAACCAGCACAGCTTATAACGTTGAAAACGGTGCAACGGTTAATGCAACTATTGCAAAGACGGTTAATGAGAGTAATGTTGCCGACAAGGTAGCCGTTGAGTTCAGAAAGGTAGACGAAAAGACCTATGACATCTATGTTGTTCCGACCGACAGTACAAAGGCTATAAATCGTTTGTCAACTGCTGAAATGACATTTAATTTAGATGCGGATGCTACGTCTTTAGGTATGACATTTGACATTACCGGTGCTGATAATGTAAATGTTCATAGAGACGAAAATGACCATGTCCTATTTAACTTCAACGGTGTAAATCAGGCTGATGCATCGGGCGTTGAAGTTAAGCTTGGTAAGGTTACATTTGACGGTTACGGCACATTTACATTTACAGTAGTACCGGGAGCAGATAATAAGGTTCAGACAGCTAAGATTAACGACAACATTGTCAACACTTATACATCAGAGGCGAATACATTTGTTCTTGGCACTGGAATCAGCGGCGAAGTAAAAGTTCCCACACAGAAACTTACAATCAACATTGACTTCCCGAATGCGGTTAATGATAATGTAGCTGCTTATCAGGATATGACAGTAACAGTAACAGGTTCAAACTACAACAAAGAAGTTAAACTCGGCGAAGGCGAAACAGCAATGGTTGACGGTGCTTACGAGGTTGTAATAGAAGGTGAGCTTGTTAAGGACAACTCCTACACAGTAACAGTTTCAGGTGCAGGCTACAGAACAGCACGCTACACTGTAAGAATGACAGATGACAAGATACTTAACTTCTGGAACAATGCAAAGAATAACGATGCATTTATTGAAGATAACGAAGACAGTTCAAAGAGAAAGGTTACATTCCTTGCAGGTGAGCTTGTAAGGGATAACCAAATAAACATCTATGACTTGTCAGCGGTAGTATCATATTTTGGCGAAGACAACTTTGCAACAACACATCCTGAATACGTAAAATATGACCTTAACCGTGACGGTAAAATCGACTCAAAGGATATAGCATACGTGCTTGTATCCTGGGGTAAATAAACAGACATCAGGGAATGACATAAAAAGAGGGGCGGAATGCTCCGCCCTCTCTTTCAAAGGGCAACGGAAACGTAATTAAGAAAGAAGGTACAAAATGAAAGTTAGAAAACTTTTGGCGGGCTTTTTATCTGCCGCAATGGTACTGGGTACTATGGCTTTCCCGGCATTTGCGGAAAATGAAACATATACGGTAAATGCAGCGAATACTTTAGACGATGTTATAAGCCAAATTAACACATCTGCAAGAGGCGATGTTGTTATTAATCTTGACACTGATGCTACATTACAATTGCCTGATTATTATGCAAACCTTGTAAATGACGATGTAACATCACTTACAATTAATGGTAATGACCATACTCTTGATGTGGATGCAACATATCGCTTAAAGTTCAATATGGCAGGAACATTGAAATTAAATAATGTAACAGTGAAGTCCGATTACTTGGAAGCAAATACATGGGATTCTTGGGATTTCCTATTTAATTGTGATGTTGAATTTACAAATGTTATTTTTAACAGAGAAATGGCATTGGAAAAGAACGCTGTTCTAACAGGGGTTACAATTAACAACAGCAGTACAGATGATTCTTATGCAATATGGATTCCTGCAACACAAAAGACTGTTGTAATGGATAATGTTACAATCAATGCAGCAGGTATTGGCAAACGTGGAATTAAAATTGATGAACAATATATTAATAAGGAAAATATTGGTGTAGTAGATCTTACAGTTAAGAATTCGACATTTAACACTTACAAAAAATCAGCTATCCTTGTTAAATCAAAAGCAGGTGCAAATATTGTTGCAAGCAACAATAACATAGAAAATGTTAATGCTGATACCACAAACCTTGTATGGGTTGATTCGGATCTTCCAGCATCATACCCGAAAGTTAAGGTAACTATTGACGGAGAGCCTGTTGCTCCTTATCTTGAAGGTGCAGGAACAGGTGTTGCATGTATTGGCAACAGCTATTATATGACTCTTACAGATGCATTGGACGCAGCACAGGACGGCGATACAATTATATTGTTAAGTGATGAGGTTACAATGCCTGACAATACGGTTATTTCGAAACCCGTAACAATAAAGGGTAATGGCAAGGACGCAACAACCATCAAGGTAAATAACCGAGTAAAAATAATGTCTGAAAATGTTTCATTTGAGGATTTGAAAATTGATGGTTCTGACGTCGCACATACTGAAAGCTATACTTCTGTTATATATGTTGGAGCTGACAACGTTTCATTTAAGAATGTAAACTTCTATGAAGGACCTGACGGAACTTATGATGCAAATGTTCAGGTGGGAGTTAACGGACATAGTCTTAAATTTACAGGCTGTGATTTCTCCGGTGCATATAGGGGTGTTCATATTGCAGACTGTGTTTGCGATACAGTATTTGATGACTGTGTATTCAATCCAGGTGCATATCCGTTTAATGTTAATACGTCAATGCCATCATCCGGAGCGTACGGAGAAATTCTTGTTAAAAATTCCACATTGATGGGTTGGACATCATGGAGTGGAACGGTTAAACAGGTTACATTTGAAAATTGTGAATTTAAGCCAGGTGAATATAACCATATAAGAGCATATAACAATACTACATTTAAGAATTGTTCGTTCACACATACTTCTGTTGATTCAGGGAATGACAACAATTTTAAGTGGATTATAGACAATTGTACAAAAAACGGAGAGATTTTAAGAAGAAGTGACCAATTCTTTAGTAACAATAGCTGGGAAAATCAAGAAGTACAATTTATATTCCCATCTGAAGCAAAAGTAATTGATACTGCAAAAACAACAGGTGCACAAATCACTTTAGACAATCTTAATGCACATGAGAATGTTGATATTAATGAGGATGCAACATACAAGGTAGTTGTATCAACAGCACCGGCAGAGGATGTTGCAAAGGCAAATGCGTTTATTAAGAATAACAACGATACAAACACATCAAAGGCTATTTTCGACATTTCAGTTAAGAAGGTAGACAGCTACGGCGTTGAAACAGACTTGGGCGGTAATGAAGATCACAGTGTTAAAAATCAGCAGGTAACGTTGACGCTTGGTGAAACACCAGAGCCTGATACAGTTAAGGTATATCATGTTGACAGTAATGGCACTACAACGGAGATTAATGACGTGACTGTAAACGGAAAGGACGTTACATTTACAGCTCCATCATTCTCAACGTATGCGGCAACATATACAGCTACACCGCTTGCAGAAACTCAAATCACAAATAATATAGGTGTTAAGTTTGAGCGTATAGCAGATACATCATCATACAACGTTGTGTTAAAGGCACTTGACGGTAAAACAATCAACCGCTTTATGTCAGCAGATTTGACTTTTGCAATGACCTTAAAAGAAGGAGCAGTAGATTATACAATAACACCTGCGGCAAATATCAACCTTATTGACAACGGTAACGGCAGATATGAATTCAACCTTGACGGACTTACATCAAGCGGAGCAACAGGTACAGAAATCACTATCGGTACAGTTACATTTGACGGATATGGAAA